>NZ_JBZFUN010000010.1:0-39414 GCF_058314555.1 Streptococcus sp. ALY_211
TTTGATGACTAGGTATTTCTTTGACTCTATCATAGTTAGTTCTATTTTCCTCATCTTTCTAGTTTACCAGACGGGACATTTTCACATTCGACCTAGCTAAGACATTATCATTTTCGAATGATAGAAATCAGTTACCAAGCGCTAATGTACTTGCCTTTTTAGATGTTTTCAGGTATAATATAGACAACTATTTGTCGTCTAACTTGATTGAAATATTGTCCAATCAAGAGATACAGCAGTTAGATCAAACGATTTTAGTCGGATTTAGCTGCTCTTTTTGTGCCTAAAATTAGGATTTTTTCTGATTTGTAATCAAAAAATAAAAATTCTAAAAAATCACAAAAGTATCTGTCGATAAATATTTAACCGATCGCTTCGATTGTCTCTGCTTTCCTTAAAAGAAGTGGAAAGGCAATCATTGTATTTTACATGAAGGAGATAGAAACTTGGCAGGACATGACGTTCAGTACGGGAAGCATCGCACCCGTCGTAGTTTTTCTAGAATCAAAGAAGTTCTTGACTTACCAAATCTGATTGAAATTCAGACGGATTCGTTCCAAGATTTTTTGGATAATGGTTTGAAAGAAGTGTTTGAGGATGTGCTTCCAATCTCTAACTTTACAGATACTATGGAGTTGGAATTTGTAGGTTATGAGTTGAAGGAGCCTAAATACACCTTGGAGGAAGCGCGTATCCATGATGCTTCATACTCAGCGCCTATCTTTGTAACCTTCCGTTTGATCAATAAAGAAACAGGTGAGATCAAAACTCAGGAAGTTTTCTTTGGTGATTTCCCAATTATGACAGAAATGGGAACTTTTATCATCAATGGTGGTGAACGGATTATCGTTTCTCAGTTGGTGCGTTCTCCAGGCGTCTATTTCAATGATAAAGTTGATAAAAATGGTAAGGTTGGCTACGGTTCAACGGTTATTCCTAACCGTGGGGCTTGGTTAGAATTGGAAACAGATTCTAAAGATATTGCTTATACACGTATCGATCGGACACGTAAGATTCCATTTACAACCTTAGTACGTGCGCTTGGTTTCTCAGGTGATGATGAAATTATTGATATCTTTGGAGACAGTGATCTTGTTCGTAATACTATCGAAAAAGATATTCATAAAAATCCTGCTGATTCACGTACTGATGAGGCACTTAAAGAAATTTATGAGCGTCTTCGTCCTGGTGAGCCCAAGACAGCGGATAGTTCACGTAGCTTGTTGACAGCTCGTTTCTTTGATCCGCGTCGTTATGATTTGGCAGCGGTTGGTCGCTACAAGATCAATAAGAAACTCAGTGTTAAAACACGTCTTTTGAATCAAGTCTTGGCTGAAAATTTAGTAGATGGTGAAACAGGTGAAATTCTTGTTGAAGCCGGTACAGAAATGACTCGTGATGTCATTGATTCTATTTCAGACCAAATCGATAATGGTTTGAATAGCTTTATCTACACACCTAATGATTATGCGGTTGTGACTGAACCAGTGGTCCTTCAAAAATTTAAGGTGGTCTCACCGGTTGATCCTGATCGTGTGGTTACTATCGTTGGTAATGCCAGCCCAGATGATAAGGTTCGTGCTCTCACACCAGCAGATATCTTGGCTGAAATGTCTTATTTCCTCAACTTGGCCGAAGGTCTTGGTAAGGTTGATGACATCGATCATTTGGGTAACCGTCGTATCCGTGCTGTTGGTGAGCTGTTGGCCAACCAATTCCGTATTGGATTGACACGTATGGAACGTAATGTTCGTGAACGTATGTCTGTTCAGGACAATGATGTCTTGACACCGCAGCAAATCATCAATATTCGTCCAGTTACAGCTGCAGTTAAAGAATTCTTTGGTTCTTCTCAGTTGTCACAGTTCATGGACCAACACAACCCACTGTCAGAGCTATCTCATAAACGTCGTTTGTCAGCCCTTGGGCCTGGTGGCTTGACACGTGATCGTGCGGGCTATGAAGTTCGTGACGTGCACTATACTCACTACGGCCGTATGTGTCCAATTGAAACTCCTGAAGGTCCTAACATCGGGTTGATTAATAACTTGTCTTCATATGGACATTTGAACAAGTATGGCTTTATCCAAACGCCGTATCGTAAGGTGGATCGTACGACTGGTAAGGTGACCAATGAAATTGTTTGGCTGACTGCTGATGAAGAAGATGAGTATACAGTTGCTCAAGCAAACTCCAAGCTTAATGAAGATGGTACTTTTGCTGAAGAAATTGTCATGGGACGCCATCAAGGTAACAACCAAGAATTTCCAGCAAGTAGCGTTGAGTTTGTAGATGTGTCTCCTAAACAGGTTGTTGCAGTTGCAACGGCATGTATTCCATTCTTGGAAAACGATGACTCCAACCGTGCTCTTATGGGGGCAAACATGCAACGTCAGGCTGTTCCATTGATTGATCCAAAGGCACCTTATGTTGGTACGGGTATGGAGTATCAAGCAGCTCATGACTCAGGTGCAGCTGTTATTGCTAAGCATGACGGTCGTGTAACTTTCTCAGATGCTGAAAAAGTTGAAGTGCGTCGTGAAGATGGATCATTAGATGTTTACCATATCACTAAGTTCCGTCGTTCTAACTCAGGAACTGCCTATAACCAACGAACTTTGGTTAAGGTTGGTGATCAAGTTGAAAAAGGAGACTTTATCGCTGATGGTCCGTCTATGGAAGGCGGAGAAATGGCTCTCGGGCAAAACCCTGTCGTCGCTTACATGACCTGGGAAGGGTATAACTTTGAGGATGCTGTTATCATGTCTGAGCGTTTAGTTAAAGAAGATGTCTACACTTCTGTACACTTAGAAGAATTTGAATCAGAAACTCGTGATACCAAGTTAGGCCCTGAAGAAATCACTCGTGAAATTCCAAATGTCGGTGAAGAAGCGCTTAAAGATCTTGATGAAATGGGGATCATCCGCATTGGTGCTGAAGTAAAAGAAGGAGATATCCTAGTCGGCAAGGTGACACCTAAGGGTGAAAAAGACCTTTCTGCAGAGGAGCGCCTCCTGCATGCTATCTTTGGGGATAAGTCACGTGAAGTGCGTGATACTTCCCTTCGTGTACCGCATGGTGGTGAGGGTATTGTTCGTGATGTTAAGATCTTTACACGAGCAAATGGTGATGAATTGCAATCGGGCGTTAATATGCTGGTGCGTGTCTACATCGCTCAAAAACGTAAGATCAAGGTTGGAGATAAGATGGCCGGTCGTCACGGTAACAAGGGTGTCGTTTCACGTATTGTTCCAGTGGAAGATATGCCTTATCTTCCGGATGGTACGCCGGTTGATATCATGCTGAATCCACTTGGGGTGCCATCACGTATGAATATCGGGCAAGTTATGGAGCTTCACTTGGGTATGGCTGCACGTAATCTTGGCATTCACATGGCTACACCAGTCTTTGACGGAGCAACTTCCGAAGATCTCTGGGAAACTGTTGAAGAAGCTGGTATGGCAAGTGATGCCAAGACTGTTCTTTATGATGGTCGTACAGGTGAACCGTTTGATAATCGAGTTTCTGTAGGTGTCATGTACATGATTAAGCTTCACCACATGGTTGATGATAAGCTTCACGCTCGCTCAACAGGTCCTTACTCACTCGTTACCCAACAACCTCTTGGTGGTAAAGCTCAGTTTGGTGGTCAACGTTTTGGGGAAATGGAAGTTTGGGCCCTAGAGGCTTATGGTGCTTCCAATGTTCTTCAAGAAATTTTGACGTACAAGTCAGATGATGTGACTGGTCGTCTTAAGGCCTATGAAGCGATTACCAAGGGTAAACCAATTCCAAAACCAGGTGTACCTGAATCATTCCGAGTTTTGGTTAAGGAGCTGCAATCACTTGGTCTTGACATGCGTGTGCTTGACGAAGATGATAATGAAGTAGAACTTCGTGATCTTGATGAAGGCGAAGATGATGATGTTATGCATGTTGATGATCTTGAAAGAGCTCGTCAAAGACAAGCTGCAGAGGCCGCTGCTCAAGCTCAGGAAAGTTCACAAGAGTAATAGTGGGTATCTGACTCACGGATCAATCTTATTAGATTGATAGCACTATTAATAGAAAGGCAAAATAAGTGGTTGACGTAAATCGATTTAAAAGTATGCAAATCACTTTAGCTTCACCAAATAAGGTCCGTTCATGGTCTTATGGGGAAGTTAAAAAACCTGAAACAATCAACTATCGTACGCTCAAACCAGAACGAGAAGGTCTCTTTGATGAAGTAATCTTTGGACCAACAAAAGACTGGGAATGTGCTTGTGGTAAGTACAAACGTATCCGCTATAAAGGAATCGTCTGTGACCGTTGTGGTGTTGAGGTCACGCGTGCTAAGGTTCGTCGTGAACGTATGGGTCATATCGAATTGAAAGCTCCTGTCTCTCATATCTGGTACTTCAAAGGGATCCCGTCTCGTATGGGATTGACTTTGGATATGAGTCCTCGTGCTTTAGAAGAAGTTATCTATTTTGCGGCTTATGTGGTTATTGATCCAAAAGATACACCACTGGAACCTAAGTCTATTTTGACTGAGCGTGAGTACCGTGAAAAACTTCAAGAGTACGGTTACGGCTCATTTGTAGCTAAAATGGGTGCAGAAGCTATCCAAGATCTCTTAAAGCAAGTTGACCTTGAATCTGAAATCGCTGAGCTCAAGGAAGAGCTAAAAACAGCTTCTGGTCAAAAACGTATTAAGGCTATTCGCCGTTTGGATGTTTTGGATGCTTTCTATAAATCGGGTAATAAGCCAGAGTGGATGGTTCTTAATATCCTTCCTGTTATTCCACCGGATCTTCGTCCTATGGTCCAATTGGATGGTGGACGTTTTGCGGCTTCTGATTTGAATGACCTTTACCGTCGTGTCATTAACCGTAATAATCGTTTGGCTCGTTTGCTTGAATTGAATGCACCTGGTATCATCGTGCAAAATGAAAAACGTATGCTACAAGAAGCGGTTGATGCTCTTATTGATAACGGTCGTCGTGGTCGTCCAATTACTGGACCAGGAAGCCGTCCATTGAAATCATTGAGCCACATGCTCAAAGGTAAACAAGGACGTTTCCGCCAAAACTTGCTTGGTAAACGTGTTGACTTCTCTGGACGTTCTGTTATTGCCGTTGGTCCAACTCTTAAGATGTATCAGTGTGGTGTGCCACGTGAGATGGCTATTGAACTCTTTAAGCCATTTGTGATGCGTGAAATTGTGGCACGTGATTATGCGGGTAACGTTAAAGCTGCTAAACGTATGGTTGAGCGTGGCGATGAACGTATCTGGGATATTCTTGAAGATGTCATTAAAGAACACCCAGTTCTCCTTAACCGCGCACCTACCCTTCACCGTTTAGGTATCCAAGCCTTTGAACCAGTTCTTATTGATGGTAAAGCTTTGCGTCTTCACCCATTAGTGTGTGAAGCCTACAATGCCGACTTTGACGGTGACCAAATGGCTATCCACGTACCGTTGTCAGAAGAAGCTCAAGCAGAAGCTCGTCTTTTGATGCTTGCAGCAGAGCATATCCTCAATCCTAAGGATGGTAAGCCAGTCGTTACCCCATCTCAAGATATGGTTTTGGGTAACTATTACTTGACTATGGAAGATGCTGGTCGTGAAGGTGAAGGTATGGTCTTCAAGGACAAGGATGAAGCGATCATGGCTTACCGTAATGGCTATGCTCACTTGCATACTCGTGTAGGTATTGCAACTGATAGTATGCCTGAAAAGCCTTGGACAGAAGATCAAAAACACAAGGTAATGATCACCACAGTAGGTAAGATTCTTTTCAATGACATCATGCCTGCAGAATTACCATATTTGAATGAGCCAACCAATGCTAATCTGACAGATAAGACGCCAGATAAGTATTTCCTGGAACTTGGTTCGGATATTAAGCCTGCTATTGAGGCTTTGGAACTCAATGTTCCCTTCAAGAAGAAGAATCTGGGTAATATCATTGCAGAGACTTTCAAGCGTTTGCGCACGACGGAAACGTCTGCCTTCCTTGACCGCTTGAAAGATCTTGGCTACTACCACTCAACATTGGCTGGTTTAACGGTGGGTATTGCTGATATTCCTGTTATTAGCAACAAGCAAGATATTATTGCACAAGCGCATAATAAGGTTGAACAAATTAATAAGGCTTTCCGTCGTGGTTTGATGACAGATGATGATCGCTATACAGCTGTTACCAATACTTGGCGTGAAGCTAAGGAAGAGTTAGAAAAACGTTTGATCGAAACACAAGATCCTAAGAACCCTATTGTTATGATGATGGACTCAGGAGCGCGTGGTAACATCTCAAACTTCTCTCAATTGGCTGGTATGCGTGGTCTGATGGCGGCGCCTAATGGACGTATCATGGAATTGCCTATCTTGTCTAACTTCCGTGAAGGTTTGTCTGTGCTGGAAATGTTCTTCTCAACCCACGGTGCTCGTAAGGGTATGACCGATACAGCCCTTAAGACGGCCGACTCTGGATATCTAACTCGTCGTTTGGTTGATGTTGCCCAAGATGTTATTATCCGTGAGGATGACTGTGGTACTGATCGTGGATTGACTATTCGTGCAATCACTGATGGTAAGGAAATTACTGAAACCTTAGAAGAGCGTCTTATCGGACGTTATACTAAGAAATCAGTTAAGCATCCTGAAACAGGTGAAGTTATCGTTAAGCCAGATACTTTGATTACTGAAAACATGGCTGCAGATATTGCTAAAGCTGGTGTTGAGGAAGTCACTATTCGTTCGGTCTTTACATGTAATACACGTCACGGTGTCTGCCGTCACTGTTATGGTATCAACCTAGCAACTGGTGATGCCGTTGAAGTTGGTGAGGCTGTAGGTACTGTTGCTGCTCAATCTATCGGTGAACCAGGTACTCAGTTGACTATGCGTACTTTCCACACGGGTGGTGTTGCGTCAAATACTGACATTACTCAAGGTTTGCCACGTATTCAAGAAATCTTTGAAGCACGTAATCCTAAAGGGGAAGCGGTTATCACTGATGTCAAAGGCCGTGTAACGGATATCGAGGAAGATGCATCGACACGTACTAAGAAGGTTTACGTTGAAGGTAAGACTGGTAAGGGTGAGTACGTTGTACCATTTACTGCCCGTATGAAGGTAGCTGTTGGAGATGAGATTTCTCGTGGGGACGCTCTTACTGAGGGGTCAATCCAACCTAAGCACTTGCTCGAAGTGCGTGATACCTTATCTGTTGAGACTTATCTCTTGGCTGAAGTTCAAAAAGTTTACCGTAGCCAAGGGGTGGAAATCGGTGATAAGCACGTCGAAGTTATGGTTCGCCAAATGCTGCGTAAGGTTCGTATCATGGATCCAGGAGATACAGATCTCCTTCCAGGTACTCTAATGGACATTGCTGATTTCACAGATGCTAATAAGGATATCGTCATTGCTGGCGGTATTCCTGCAACCAGCCGTCCTGTCCTTATGGGAATTACTAAGGCTTCGCTTGAGACAAATTCATTCTTGTCTGCTGCATCCTTCCAAGAAACGACTCGTGTCCTTACCGATGCTGCTATTCGCGGTAAGAAGGATCACCTTCTTGGTCTTAAAGAAAATGTCATTATTGGTAAGATTATTCCTGCTGGTACAGGTATGCAACGTTACCGCAATATTGAACCTCAAGCTGTTAATACTGTTGAAGTTATCGAGGAGCCTATCCTTGAGACGGCTGAAGTTGCTCCAATTAGTGAGTAAGCTTTGAATATGAAAATCTCTCCTAAATTCGGGAGAGATTTTTTTGTTTTTTGCTATTATATTTTGATTGTGAAATTATTAAAAGTTTGTCATTATGAAAACGTTATTTACAATATTCTAACAGAGTGCTACAATGAAATTTAGCCAACTCTTGATGGTTGAGTTTGAAAAATTTACCGAATTTTCTGTCGTTTTATTATTGAGGCCGGATTTGGTAATGAGAAGGGGTTTTTATGGTTTTAATCAAAAGAAAAATCAGAAATAAGCTGCGCAAAAATGCTAAGTGGATCGGTCTTGCAGCATTGGTAGTAGCAGCTGGCGGTATTGGGGTTTATCAGGCCAATAAAGGTAATTCAAAGAATCATGAAATCAACTGGTATACACCGACAGAGATGATTACACTCGATGCGTCTAAGAATACAGACCGGTATTCTGCTATGGCTATCGGGAACTCAGGTAGCAACTTGCTACGTGTTAATAAAAATGGGGATCTCAAGTATGATCTTGCTAAGAATCTTGAGGTTTCTAAGGATGGAAAGACTTATACTGTCACTATGCGAGACCATCTAAAATGGTCAGATGGCTCTGAGTTGACTGCTAAAGATATCGTTTATTCTTGGCAGCGTATGGTCGATCCTAAGACGGCATCGGAGTATGCTTACTTGGCGAGTGATGCTCATGTTTTAAATGCTGAAGATATTATTGGTGGGAAAAAGCCTGTATCAGACTTGGGAGTGGAAGCAAGGGGAAATCAGGTGATTTTCCATCTCTCTGATCCGGCACCTCAGTTTAAGAGCTTGTTGTCCTTTTCTAACTTTGTTCCTCAAAAGGAAGCTTTTGTTAAGAAATCTGGGAAAAAGTATGCGACTAATTCTCAGCAAATGCTTTATTCGGGGCCTTACACTGTTAAAGGTTGGAATGGTAGTAATGGCGACTATCAGCTAGTCAAAAATAAGTACTATTGGGATGCTAAGCATGTTAAAACTGATCTTGTCAATGTCCAAACAGTTAAAAAGCCAGATACAGCTGTGCAGATGTACAGGCAGGGAGATCTAGATTGGGCAGATATTTCTGCGACTTCTGCTATGTATGCAGCTAATAGGTATCGAAAGGATGTTATAAAAATACCAGAAGCAACTACTGTCTATATGGTTTACAATATGACTGGTGAAGTCAAGGGACTGACTAATAAAAAAATTCGTCAGGCTTTAAATCTTGCAACTAATCGTCCAGGCACTGTCAAGGCAGCAACTGATACGGGTTCGGAACCGGCTACGGCCTTGGTTCCTAAGGGAATGCAGAAATTACCAGATGGGACTGATTTGACGGCTTCTGTAGAACCTGGTTACACTTATGATGCGAAAAAAGCTGCTAAGCTTTTCAAGGAAGGCTTAAAAGAAGAAGGCCTTACATCTTTAACCCTGACTATCACGGCGGATTCAGATCAGCCAGATAGAAAGGCTGCGGTTGATTACACCAAGGAAACTTGGGAAAAAGCCTTACCGGGTCTCACTGTTGAAGAAAAATTTGTGACTTTCAAACAACGTCTGGATGATACTAAGAATCAAAATTTTGATGTGGCTTTTGTGCTGTGGGGTGGTGATTATCCTGAGGGATCTACTTTCTATGGACTTTTCACGACAGACTCAGCTTATAACTATGGTAAATTTTCTAGCAAGGCTTACGATGCAGCTTATAAAAAGGCTTTAACAACGGATGCGCTTGATCCTCAGGCAGGTGCTAAGGATTATAAGGCTGCTGAGAAAGCTTTGTATGATGAGGCACTCTTTAATCCGGTTTACTTCCGCTCTAATAGGGCTTTGCAAAATCCTAAGATCAAAGGATTGGTAAGAAATGCTACAGGTCTTTACACTGATTTCACCTACGCTTATAAGCAGTAGTGTGTTAATGGTGTGGCGCTGGATGTAAAGGAAACAATATTATGGTGAAATATTTATTAAAACGTTTAATGATCTTGGTGGTTACCCTTTGGGTAGTCATTACCTTATCATTTTTCCTCATGCAGGTGTTGCCGGGAACTCCCTACAATAATCCTAAATTGACGGATGAAATGATTGCAATGATGAATAAGCAATATGGTTTGGATAAACCAGTTTGGCAGCAATATTTGACTTATCTTGGCAATATTGTCCAAGGTGATCTTGGGACCAGTTATTCTTCTGTCAACCAGTCTGTGTCAACTATGATTGGTCAGCGTTTGGCTGTGTCAGCTCAACTAGGGATTCAAGCACTAGTAGTCGGTATTGTGGCTGGACTTTTTGTTGGCGCTGTCTCTGCTCGCAATAAGAATAACTGGATTGATGGTGTACTCAGTGTGCTTTCGACCTTGGGAATTTCTATTCCTTCCTTCATTGTGGGGCTTTTCTTGCTGGATTATCTGGGATTTAAATGGAATCTTTTGCCACTAGTTGGTTGGGGAAGCTTTAGTCAAAGTATTTTGCCAACTTTAGCTTTGGCTATTCCAGTCTTTGCACAGGTAACTCGTTTTTTCCGTAGTGAGATGATTGAAACCCTCAATACGGATTATATTCAGTTGGCGCGTGCCAAGGGACTAAGTTCACCTGAGGTCACGGCTAACCATGCTTATCGAAATTCTATGATTCCTGTTTTAACATTGGTTGGTCCTTTGGCCGCTAATATCTTGACAGGATCTGCCCTGATCGAGCAAATTTTTTCTATTCCTGGGATTGGTCAGCAGTTTGTCAGTTCGATCCCTACTAAGGACTATCCTGTTATTATGGGGACAACGATTGTCTATGCGCTGATGTTGATGGTTGCTATCTTAGTGACAGATATTATCAGTAGCCTGATAGACCCTCGTGTACGCTTACAGTAAGGAAGGTTGCTATGGAAGATACAAGACGCTTTAAACTTGTCGGAGCTGGTAGTACGGCTTCGCAAGAGAAAATTCAAAAACCGACTCTGTCATTTATGCAGGATGCTTGGCGACGGTTAAAAAAGAATAGACTGGCTTTTGTTGCTCTTTGGTTTTTGGCTGCTATTATTATTTTGTCACTACTTTCGACGGCAGTGGTCAGCAAAGAAGATGCCAATAACTTTAATAGTGATAAAGTTACAACTTATCGCAACTTGCCGCCAAAATTGAGTGAAGGACTTCCTTTCTGGAATGGTAAGATCAAGTTTGCTGGTACAGATAAAAAAGTGGATGTCTACAAGGAGCAAGAGGTTCCCAAAGGTGAGCAATTTATCTTAGGGACGGATAATCTTGGTCGTAGTGTGGCTAAGCGTGTTATTGTTGGTGTTCGTATTTCAATTTTAATTGCTGTTGTAGCCACTTTAATCGACCTTATCATTGGTGTCACTTATGGTTTGATATCTGGTTATATCGGTGGTCGATTGGATACGGTTATGCAGCGGATTATTGAGGTGATTTCCTCTATTCCTAATTTGGTTATTGTAACGATGCTAGGGCTATTGCTGGGCAATGGGGTAATGTCTATTATCATTTCGATTGCGATTGTTGGCTGGACAGCGATGGCTCGTCAGGTGCGTAATATGACCTTATCTTATAAGGAGCGTGATTTTGTGTTAGCCTCTAAGGCTTTGGGAGAACGCCCTTTGAAAATTGCTTTTAAGCATATTTTGCCTAATATCTCAGGGATTATTATCGTGCAAATTATGATGACTGTCCCTAGTGCTATTATGTATGAGGCAGTTTTATCTGCGATAAACCTTGGGGTTAAGCCACCGACAGCGTCATTAGGGTCATTGATCACGGATGCTCAAGAATACCTACAATATTATCCTTATCAACTCTTGCTACCTGCTTTTGCTCTGGTTGTCATCTCGCTGGCCTTTATCCTTTTGGGGGATGGCTTACGTGATGCTTTTGATCCCAAGTTGAATGTAGAGGAATAGGAGGTTTATCAAATGTCTAAAGAAAAAATTTTGTCTGTCAAAAATCTCCATGTGAATTTCCATACTTATGCTGGGGATGTGAAAGCTATTAGAGATATCAATTTTGAGCTTTATAAGGGTGAAACTTTGGCTATTGTGGGAGAGTCTGGCTCTGGAAAATCGGTCACAACTCGTACCCTTATGGGATTGTCGGCTAAGAATGCTGAGGTTAGTGGCGAGATTATCTATAAAGGGCGTGATCTGAATCAGATCGGTGAGAGCGAGTGGGTAAAACTTCGTGGTAATGACGTGGCTATGATCTTTCAAGATCCTATGACAAGCCTTGATCCAACGATGAAAATTTGGAAGCAAATTGCTGAGCCAATGCTGATTCACGATGAAGACCTAGAGTATGATCAGGCGTTTGAGCGTGTGATTGATTTGATGGAAAAGGTTGGTATTCCTGAGGCGCGTGAGCATGCTCATGATTATCCACACCAATGGTCAGGAGGGATGCGTCAACGTGCGGTTATTGCTATTGCCCTTGCTGCAAATCCTGCCATTCTCATTGCTGATGAGCCTACAACAGCTTTGGACGTGACGATTCAAGCGCAAATTTTAAAACTTATGAAGGAGATTCAAAAGGATACAGATAGTTCGATTGTTTTTATTACTCATGATTTAGGAGTGGTTGCTGGGATGGCGGACCGTGTTGCAGTGATGTATGCTGGTAAAATTGTTGAATATGGTCAGGTTGATGAAGTCTTCTATAACCCTCAACACCCCTATACGTGGGGGCTTCTAGGCTCTATGCCAACAACGGATACGAAAGCTGGTAGTCTGCACGCTATTCCAGGAACACCTCCGGACTTGCTTCATCCGCCAAAGGGTGATGCTTTTGCCTCACGTAATGCTTTTGCACTGGATATTGATCATGAGGAGCTACCACCTATGTTTAAGGTGTCAGATACACATTATGCTGCGACATGGTTGTTAGATGAGAGGGCTCCTAAGGTAACTCCACCAGATTTTATTCAGAAACGTTGGGAGCAATGGCAAGAAATCAAGGAGGCTAGTAAATGACGCAAAGCAAACGAAAATTGGTTGAGCTCAGAAATGTATCTTTAACCTTCAATAAAGGGAAATCTAATCAAGTCAAGGCTATTGATGATGTGAGTTTTGATATTTATGAGGGAGAAGTTTTTGGTTTAGTTGGTGAATCAGGTTCTGGTAAGACAACGATTGGACGCTCGATTCTTAAGCTTTACGATATTGATGGTGGCCAGATTAGTTTTGATGGTCAATCAATATCTGATTTTAAAGGGCAGCAGCTTCAGGAGTTTCGTAAGTCTTCACAGATGATTTTTCAAGATCCCCAAGCTAGTCTTAATAGCCGTATGAAAATTCAAGATATTATTGCAGAAGGGCTCGATATTCATCATTTGACACATTCCAAAGCAGAACGTCAAGCAAAAGTGGAGGAGCTGATTGAGTTAGTTGGATTGAATAAGGATCATTTGACCCGTTACCCCCATGAATTTTCAGGTGGGCAAAGGCAGCGTATTGGCATTGCTCGTGCTTTAGCTGTCAATCCTAGGTTTGTTGTTGCTGATGAGCCTATATCAGCCTTGGATGTTTCTATCCAGGCACAAGTGGTTAATCTGATGCAAAAGCTTCAAGCTGAACAGGGATTAACCTACCTCTTTATTGCCCATGATCTTTCTATGGTGAAGTATATTTCTGATCGTATTGGGGTTATGCACTGGGGCAAACTTTTGGAAGTTGGTCCAGCTGATGAAGTTTATAATAATCCTATTCATCCGTATACAAAATCATTATTATCTGCTATTCCTGAGCCAGATCCTGAAAAGGAGCGACGCCGAGTTCCTCTGGTTTATGACCCAAGCTCGGAAAGAGATGGTCAAGCTCGACAAATGTGCGAAGTGACGCCAGGACACTTTGTCTATGCTACTGATGATGAACTTCTTACTTATAGGAAAGATCTTTAAATTTATGATTACCCATGAGGCTGAGATAAAAGTTCTCGGCCTTATTTATTTGGTCACTTTTATTTGCTAGGCTCAGTGGTTGAATATCTAATCTCATGAACTTTGTTTATCTTATTTCTAACCTACCTAAAACGGTCTTCTAGATTGTTTCAAGTAGAACTCTTAGAAATAAAAAAAGCGCAGAGAAATCACATTCTTCGAGTTATTGATTTTTGTCCCACTCTCATTATTTTCGTAAAAACTAAGCAGATTTTTTTTCAAGATGCCTAAAATCCTATATAATGGCATTGTTAAACGAAGGAAGTAGGCTATGTATCAGGTAATAAAAATGTATGGTGATTTGGAGCCCTGGTGGTTCTTAGAGGGTTGGAAGGATGATATTGTTGAAGTGCGGGAGTTTGAGAAGTTTTATGATGCTCTAAAGTATTATAAGCAAGAATGGTATGGACTCTTTGAGCGTTATCCTAGCTTTAATAGTAAAAGTAGTGTGATGACAGCCTTTTGGAATGTAAACGATCAGCGCTGGTGTGAGGAGTGTGTGGATTATCTTCAGCAATTTTATTCCATTGCTCTTTTAAAAGATTGGGCCAGTCTTCCTAAAGAAGCCTATCGACCGGGCTATGAAAAGAAACGTGGTGAATTATAAAAACTGAGAAATATTTCTCGGTTTTTTTAATTTTTTACGGATAAATAAGTAGGAGGTGAGGTATTCTGATGGTTCAAAAATTTGGAAAACGTATCATTTCTCAAGCAGTTGAGAGTCAGGCCCAGGATATTTATTTTATTCCAAAAGCAGATGGCTATGAGATATACATGAGAATTGATGATGATCGCAAATTTATTGATCATTTTGAGTTTGACCAAATTAGTGGTCTTATTAGCCATTTTAAATTTCTAGCTGGCATGAACGTCGGTGAGAAGCGACGCAGTCAGCTTGGATCTTGTGATTATGAATTGGATAATGGTGAGAGTGCATCTCTTCGCTTATCTACTGTTGGTGATTATAAGGGGCGTGAGAGTTTAGTCATTCGACTTTTGTTTGATCAAAAGCGAGTTTTGCATTATTGGTTTGAGGGATTAGATCGCTTATTACCAATTATTAATGGAAGGGGGCTTTATCTTTTCTCTGGCCCTGTTGGCTCTGGTAAGACGACTTTGATGTATGAGTTAGTGACTCAAAAATTTCCGAAGGCTCAGGTGATGTCAATAGAGGATCCTGTAGAGATTAAGCAGGATAGTGTCTTGCAGCTTCAGCTCAATCCTAGTATCGACATGACTTATGATAGTCTGATTAAATTAGCGCTTCGTCATCGGCCGGATGTTCTCATTATCGGTGAAATTCGTGATACTCAGACGGCTCAGGCTGTTATTAGAGCTAGTTTGACAGGGATTACAGTTTTTTCAACCGTCCATGCTAAGAGTATTCCGGGTGTTTATGCTAGATTGTTGGAATTGGGTGTAAAGCCCGATGAGCTTGCAAATAGTCTGACAGGGATTATTTATCAGCGCTTATTAGGGGGAGGAGGTGTATTAGATTTTGCCAAGGAGAACTTCGAAGCTCACTCAGCCAAAGAGTGGAATGACCAGATTGATGAGCTTCTTGCAGCGGGATATATCACTGCTGAACAGGCAAAAACCGAAAAAATTATCGCTTGATCGTCAGCGTAAAGTGATTCAGCTCTTCAATAATTTAATGAGTTCAGGTTTTACATTGACAGAAATTGTTGATTTTTTGGAGCGCAGTGGCTTGTTGCCCTCTATTTATACTTCTAGGATGCGTGAGAGTTTGTTATCGGGTGAGTCTTTAGCCATTATGATGGGGAGGTTAGGATTTTCAGATAATGTGGTGACTCAGCTAGCTTTATCAGAAGTGCACGGCAATACCCAAGGAGCCCTGATTAAGATAGAGTCTTATCTGGGAAAGCTTGTAGCGGTTCGTAAGAAGCTGCTAGAAGTAGCGACTTATCCTATTATACTTTTGCTGTTTTTGGTTGGAATTATGCTGGGTATGAGGCGCTATCTCTTGCCGCAATTAGGGGAAGAAAATATAGCGGCCGCACTGATTGCTCATTTTCCTACTATCTTTTTGGGTCTATTTATCCTGCTATTAGTCTTGGTTTTTCTTTCCTATCTTCATTGGAAGTCTTCAGATAAGGTGGGATGGTATAGTCGCATATCTCATTTTCCTTTTTTGGGTAGTTTTGTTCGAGACTACCTTACAGCTTATTATGCTAGAGAGTGGGGAAATTTGATTGGCCAAGGGATTGAGATGAGTCAGATCGTTGTGATTATGCAAAAGCAGCGCTCCCAATTATTCAGGGAGATTGGCAAGGAGATGCAGGAAGCCTTAGTCAGAGGTCAAGAGTTCCATCATAAAGTTTTAGATTATTCCTTCTTTCTTAAAGAGTTGAGTCTTATTATTGAGTACGGTCAGGTGAAGTCCAAATTAGGGGATGAGCTTGAAGTTTACGCTCAGGAGAGCTGGGAAACTTTCTTTTATAGGGTGACAAGAGCAACTCAGATTATTCAGCCTCTGGTGTTTATATTAGTAGCTCTTGTAATTATCATGATTTATGCGGCTATGTTATTGCCTATGTATCAGAATATGGAGGTTCAATTTTAGATGAAAAAGATTATTACACAGATGAAAAAGGCGCGTGTGAAGGCCTTTACGCTGATTGAAATGTTGGTTGTCTTATTGATTATTAGTGTTTTATTGTTGCTTTTTGTCCCAAATTTAGCTAAGCAAAAGGATTCAGCTAAAAATACTGGTGGAGCAGCTGTTGTTAAGGTAGTAGAAAGTCAAGCAGAGCTTTATGAACTGAATCATACTGATGATGCTACAGTATCTAAACTTGTAGCGTCCGGTGATATCTCGCAGAAGCAGGCGGATTCTTATAATGAGTATTACAAGAAACATTCAGAAAAACGTCATGTCCCAAATTAGGGCTTTTACCTTATTAGAGACGCTTTTGGTTTTGGCTATTACTAGTTTTATTTTGATGGCTTTTACTGGAGGCGTACAGAGAACTTTTAAGGGGATTCAGCAGCGATTGTTTTTCTTGTCTTTTGAGCACCTTTATGAGGATACTCAACGCTTGAGTCATAGTCAGCAAAAAGAACTCAGTCTTAATGTCACTGCTACAGAAGTTTCTAATGGAGTTGCTAAGATTGAGCTGCCTGATTCTGTTCATCCCATTCAAGACTATCGGGTAGTTTTTTCAGAAGAGGGAGGAAATTCTTCCTTGCAGAAGTTAGAATTTCGGACACAAGACGGTTCTGTCACCTATCAACTATATATAGGGAGTGGTCGTTATAAAAAAACAGAAAGTTAGGGCTTATGTCCTTTTAGAGAGTCTGGTAGCTTTAGCTGTCTTAGTTATGATTGTTAGTCTAGTATTAAGTGAAGTGAATAAGGATAGAAAAAGAATGGCAACTCTTCTACGTCGTCAGGAAGTTGTAAATGTAGCTCAAATGGCTGTTCAAACTAGGCGAGAAAATCTGACATTAAATGGCATTAGTGTTACTGTTCAACAATCTGACACCAGTATTACTGTCTATGAAGGTGGGAAGGTGGTGTTAGATGTTGCAAAACGTTAAAGTCAGAGCCTTTACTCTTCTTGAATGTATGGTAGCTTTACTGATTATTTCTGGGAGTATTCTTGTTTATCAGGCTATGACAACTGTTGTCAGTAGCAATGTGAGCTATATCAGTCGTAACGATGAGGAAGAGTGGCTGTTGTTTTGTCAGCAGATGCGTTCGGAGTTGGCATCTGCACAACTTACTAAGGTTTCTGATAATAAGCTCTTTGTTAAGAAGGGGGAGCAAGAGTTAGCGTTCGGACGAGCCAAGGCTGGAGATTTTAGGAAAAGTAATGCTGATGGCCGTGGGTATCAGCCTATGATTTATAGGATTAAGAGTAGCCGTATTAGCCAGAGTGGTTCCATAGTTCATATTACTATAGTGTTTAACTCAGGTATGGAAAGGACGTTTATATATGCTTTCTAAGAGGTGGGTCAAAGCAGGTGTATTGATTTATGCGGTACTTATGGCAGCTATATTTTCTCTACTTCTTCAGTTTTATCTCGATCGGGTGATAGCTAGCCAAAGACAGTACTTGGCTATGGAAAATCATGCTGAAGCCTATGTGCTCGCTCAGTTGACTAAAGTAGAGTTAGAAAAGGATCCAGATAAGCGACAATTTTATTTTGATAGTGGGCAAGTAAAGATTGAAGGCAGAGGTGATCATATTGATATTGAAGTGACTCTGGGGTCAGGAGAGAAGTATCATTTTGATGATCAAATTCCAAAACAATCTCAAAAGGTTAAAAAAGGTAGCAAGAAATCAAAATCTCAGAGATCTAGGCCTTCTAAAAAAGAAAATGATGAAGTAGGGTCTGAGAAACAGACATCGGATTCATCGGACGATGATAGGACAACGGAATCTTCTAGTACTAGTCAGAGTGGGAGTGAGACGAGTTCATCAGAAGGTACAGTGGATAAGGATTCAGCCTCTTCAGATGATTAGCTGATTGTGGTTCAGAAGGTTTTGAGAGTTTTTATTTTCAGGTAAATCTGTTATGATAGCATTATGAATTTTGAGAAAATAGAACAGGCCTACGAGCTCATTTTAGAGAATGTACAGTTGATTCAAAATCGATTATCTACTAATATTTACGATGCTCTAATAGAGAATAATGTCTATTATATGAATGAAGATAGTAGAGACAGTAGAGTGTCTGCAAATATAGCTTCCTTAAAATCTTTGAATTTGACTTCTGAAGAGTGGCGTCGGGCTTATCAATTCATTTTTATAAAGGCTGCTCAGACCGAACCCCTTCAAGCCAATCACCAGTTTACACCTGATAGCATTGGGTTTATCTTATTATTTCTTTTGGAAAATCTGACTGTAGAAGAGACAGTTGATGTTTTAGAAATTGGCAGTGGGACAGGGAATTTGGCGCAGACTCTTGTGGTTAACAGCCAGAAAAAAATGAACTATCTAGGATTAGAAGTCGATGACCTACTTATTGATTTGTCTGCCAGTATTGCTGATGTTATGGGGACGGAGGTTGGCTTTGTTCAAGAGGATGCTGTGCGCCCTCAGCTTTTAAAAGAGAGTGATGTAATTCTTAGTGATCTGCCGGTTGGATATTATCCAGATGATGCGATTGCTAGTCGTTATCAGGTTGCTTCTAAGACAGAGCATACATATGCTCATCACTTATTAATGGAGCAGTCTCTCAAATATCTTAAGAAAAATGGTTTTGCTATTTTCTTAGCACCAGTGAATCTTTTGACAAGTCCCCAGAGTGATCTCTTAAAGCAATGGCTCAAGAATTATGCAGATATTATTTCTGTTATTACTCTTCCAGATAATTTATTTGGTCATGCGGCTAATGCAAAATCGATCTTTCTCTTGCAAAAACAAGCTCAGAAACCTAAGGAGACTTTTGTTTATCCTTTAACAGACTTGCAAAATCAGGACCAATTAGTTGATTTCATGACCCAGTTTAAAAAATGGGTAGCAGATTATATTCTTTAATTTAGAATTCTGCTATAATTGGAATACGTTTAGAAAACGATTTCAAACCCAGAAGAGGTGATCCTATGTCTAAAACAATCGCAATAAATGCTGGTAGTTCCAGTTTGAAATGGCAACTTTATCAAATGCCAGAAGAAACTGTTTTGGCGAAAGGCTTGATTGAGCGTATCGGTTTATCAGACTCAGTTTCAACTGTATCATTTGATGGGCGCTCAGATTCTCAAACTCTAACGATTGCAGACCATACCCAAGCTGTTAAAATTTTATTAGAAGATTTAATTCGCCATCATATTATTGAAGACTACTCAGAGATTACAGGTGTTGGACATCGCATTGTAGCTGGTGGGGAGTATTTTCAAAACTCTGCTTTAGTAGACGATCGGGTCATTGAGCAAATTGAGGAGTTGTCACTTTTAGCACCTTTACACAATCCTGGTGCTGCCGCTGGTATCAGGGCTTTTAAAGATATCTTACCTGATATTACTAGTGTGGCTGTGTTTGATACTTCTTTTCATATGACGATGCCTGATTATGCTTATCAATATCCACTTCCTCAAAAATATTATGAGGAATACAAGGTGAGAAAGTACGGCGCACATGGGACTAGCCATAAGTATGTGGCTCAAGAAGCAGCTAAGATGCTAGGGCGTCCGCTTGAAGAGCTCAAGCTCATTACAGCACATATTGGGAATGGTGTTTCCATTACGGCAAATCGTTATGGTCAATCAGTAGATACCTCCATGGGGTTGACACCGCTAGCTGGACCGATGATGGGAACGCGTTCTGGAGATATTGATCCTGCTATCATTCCTTTCTTACTTGATCAAGCTCCAGAATTTAAAACGGCAGCTGATGTCGTTAATATGCTTAATAAGGAATCTGGTTTAGATGGTGTATCAGAACTTTCTAGTGATATGCGAGATATTTTAAAGGGGGTTGAAGAAGGAGTTCCTTCTGCGGTTTTAGCCTACGAAATGTTTGTTGATCGTCTCAAGAAATTTATCGGTCAGTATCTTGCTGTATTAAATGGTGCTGATGCTATTGTATTCACAGCGGGTATGGGAGAAAATTCTGCTCAGCTTCGCAGTGATATTATTGCTGGTTTAACGTGGTTTGGTTTGGATATTGATCCAGAAAAAAATGTTTTTGGTTATGTTGGGGATATTTCTAAGGCAGATTCTAGCATTAAGATCCTTGTTATACCAACCGATGAAGAAGTCATGATTGCACGAGATGTTGAATCTTTTAAATAAATGATACCAATAAGGCTGGGATAGTTCCCAGCTTTTATATTTTTACCTGTTTATCTCTTGACAGATATTGATAGTGGCTAAAAGTTCGGGAATTGATATTGTTTTTAACTGAATATTTGAATAAAATTAACGATTTGTGGTAAAATACAAACAATATGAAAAATGGGGTATAAAAATGAAAGCTATTATTACAGTTGTTGGCAAAGATAGTAAAGGGATTGTAGCAGGAGTATCGGTTAAGATTGCTGAATTGGGGTTGAATATTGATGATATTACTCAGACTATTCTTGATGACTATTTTACAATGATGGCGATTGTTTCAGCGCCTGAGAAAAAAGATTTTACTTTGCTTCGTAAAGAGTTTGAAGATCTCGGTGCATCGCTAAATGTTAAGATCAATATTCAAAGTGCCGCCATATTTGATGCTATGCATAACTTGTAGTAAGAGAAGAAAGGGCTAAAAATGGATATTAAGCAGGTTACAGAAACAATTGCGATGATCGAGGAGCAAAATTTTGATGTCCGTACGATTACAATGGGGATCTCACTTCTTGATTGTATTGATTCTGATATCAATAAGGCAGCAGAAAAAATTTACAGTAAAATTGTAGAAAAGGCTGGTAAGCTCGTAGCTGTTGGGGATGAGATTTCTGCTGAGTTAGGGATTCCGATTGTTAATAAGCGTGTATCAGTGACGCCTATCTCTATTATAGGAGCAGCGACTGATGCTGAAGATTACATTCCCCTAGCTAAGGCACTAGATAGGGCAGCAAGAGAAATTGGGATTGATTTTATAGGAGGATTTTCAGCTCTGGTTCAAAAGGGTTACCAGAAGGGGGATGAGATCCTTATTCGATCAATCCCACGAGCTCTTGCTGAGACGGAGTATGTCTGTGCATCTGTTAATATTGGTTCTACTAAATCGGGTATTAATATGACCGCTGTTGCTGATATGGGACATATCATTAAAGAAACTTCGCAAGCTTCTGATATGGGACCAGCTAAGTTGGTTGTTTTTGCTAATGCTGTTGAAGATAATCCTTTTATGGCTGGGGCCTTCCATGGTGTTGGTGAGGCTGATGTTATCATTAATGTCGGTGTTTCTGGTCCTGGTGTAGTAAAGCGTGCTCTCGAAAAAGTTCGTGGGGAAAGTTTTGATGTTGTGGCAGAGACAGTTAAAAAGACGGCTTTTAAAATTACACGTATTGGTCAACTGGTTGGTCAGATGGCTTCTGAGCGTCTTGGCGTTAAGTTTGGTATTGTTGATTTATCTCTCGCTCCAACACCTGCTGTAGGAGATTCGGTGGCTCGAGTGTTAGAGGAAATGGGATTGGAGACAGTAGGGACTCATGGGACAACGGCTGCTTTGGCCTTGCTGAATGATCAGGTTAAAAAAGGTGGTGTTATGGCTTGTAACCAAGTTGGTGGTTTATCGGGTGCTTTTATTCCTGTGTCTGAAGATGAGGGAATGATCGCTGCCGTCCAAAATGGATCGCTTAATCTCGAAAAGTTAGAGGCCATGACAGCTATTTGTTCTGTGGGATTGGACATGATTGCTATTCCAGAGGATACCCCAGCTGAGACTATTGCTGCTATGATTGCTGATGAAGCTGCTATTGGTGTGATTAATATGAAGACAACCGCTGTTCGAATTATTCCACAGGGTAAAGAAGGCGATATGATTGAGTTTGGTGGTTTGCTTGGTTCGGCTCCAGTGATGCCTATCAATAAAAATTCCTCTGTTGAATTTATCTCACGTGGAGGACAAATTCCTGCTCCTATTCATAGTTTTAAAAACTAATAGTGTTATGACATCTGTCTTAATGGGCAGGTGTTTTATTCGACCTAAATTTGATATAATAAACAAAATAACTAAAGAAGGTTTTACTATGGTTAAAACAAGATTATTTATAGCAAGACATGGAAAAACTATGTTTAATACGATTGGGCGTGCTCAAGGTTGGTCTGATACTCCGCTTACTCAAGAAGGGGAGCAAGGGATACATGAACTTGGACGGGGACTTAAGCTTGCTGGTGAGTCATTTGTTGCTGCTTATTCTAGTGACAGTGGTCGAACGATACAAACTATGGAGATTGTTCTGGAGGAATTAGGTCAAGAAAGTATTCCCTATAAGAGAGACAAGAGAATCCGTGAGTGGTGCTTTGGCAGTCTAGACGGTGGTTATGATGCCGAGTTATTTCATGGTGTCATGCCTCGGGTTTCTGACAAGCCTATGGAAGATATGACTTATGAGGAGATGGCTGAAGCTATTGTTGATGTTGATACGGCAGGCTGGGCTCAACCGTGGCCGGTTCTCAAGAATAGAATCTTAGAGGGTTTTATAAGTATAGCGAATGAGGTGTCTTCTAATGGAGGCGGAGATGTGATTGTTGTCAGTCATGGCATGACCATTGCTACTTTAATTTATTTGCTTGATCCTAGTAGCCCCCGTATTGCCTTGGATAATGGTAGTGTCTCGGTACTATCCTATGAAAATGGTCGCTTTACGATTGATGCTATAGGTGATATGAGTTATCGCCAGCAGGGACGCTTGGATAGAGAAAGGACAAGCTCATGCTGAAGAAGCGTGGTCGTTTAGCTATTGTCTTTTTAGTTCTTGGGAGCCTCTTAGTTTTATGTTTGGTTTTTGGGGGGCGGAATAAGCCTGTTTCGCTTTCTACTGGTTCTTCTAAACCTTCGTCTCAATCTGGTGGGGCACAGATGTTAGCAAAGGCTGATGATTGGGAATTGATTCTGGTCAATAGAAAGCATATGACTAAGGAATTGAATCCTGAACTTGCTTGGGTTGAAAATGTTCAAGTGGATGCGCGTATTAAAAGCGATGTTGAATCGTTTTTGGCAGCAGCTAGACGGATAGACGAGAAGGAACATTTGATATCGGGTTACCGAAGCGTTAGTTATCAGGAGGGCTTGTTCAATAGTTATGTTGAGCAGGAGCAGCTTGATCATCCATCTTGGACACATGATCAAGCTGTAAAAAAGGTGCAGACCTATTCACAGCCATCTGGAGCTAGTGAGCATCAGACGGGATTAGCTATCGATATATCTACTGTTGATAGTCTCAACAGCAGCGATCCTGCTACGGTAGAGCGTCTCAGAAAAATAGCTCCTAAATATGGCTTTGTTTTGCGGTTTGATAAGAGTAAGTCCGAGATCACTGGTGTAGGGTATGAGGACTGGCATTTTCGATATGTCGGTAAAGATTCTGCTGAGTATATGGAAAAGCACAAGCTTAGTTTAGAGGAGTATGTTGAACAGTTATCTTAATAATGAGGAGAAGATAATATGAGGACAAGGATGAAGCCACCAGTGTTTCTGACGATTCTTGGTGTGGTTCTTTTAAGTCTAATTGTATTGTTGAGCTTGAATGTCAAGCCGAAATCAATAGACACTAAAGTAAAAACAGCTTACAGTAAGCGAGAATTTATTACCCAAATAGCTCCTATGGCTAAAGAGTTATCGGATAATTATGGGGTTGATGCTTCTGTGATTATTGCCCAAGCAGCTCAAGGGTCTGATTTTGGGACAAATTTGTTGTCGGTTCGCTATCATAATGTGATGAGAACGGTCGCAGAGCCAGGGGAAGCTAAGGTTGTTTTATCAGCACAGTCTTATGAATCTAACCATTGGAAGAAAGTTAAGCAACCCTATGCTGTTTACAGGAGTTGGGAGGATAGTCTACAGGACTACCTACAGAGTTTAAGCTCCAATAGGGATTATAAGTCTCTTTATAAAATGTTAGCGACTTCGAATGATTACTTGCAGTCGGCGCAGGCCTTACAGCATTATGGATTTAGCACAGATCCCGACTATGGCGTTCAGCTGGTAAAGATTATCGAAGATTACAACTTGACACGCTATGATAAAAATTAGCACTCTTTTTAAAAGAGTGCTAATTTTTTAGCCTTTTTGCTTGACATCCCCTTATAGAAGGGTATAATGGAATCATAAGTTAGCACTCGGGTGATGGGAGTGCTAAACTATCAGGGGAGGGGTCGGTATGATTACACAGCGGCAAAATGATATTTTAGCTATGATTGTGCATTTATTTACTCAGACTCACGAACCTGTGGGGTCAAAGGTGTTACAAAATTATATCTCGTCTAGCAGTGCTACTATTCGAAATGATATGGCAGCGCTGGAAGAGGTTGGCTTGCTGGAAAAAGCGCACACTTCGAGTGGCCGCTTGCCTAGTAGGCAGGGGTTTCAATATTATGTGAATCATCTATTGAGCTTGGAACCTTTAGAAGAATCGGAGCTTTATGATTTAGTAGGTGCCTTTGATTTCGAATTTTTTAAATTAGATGATCTTTTACAAAAGGCAAGTGATATCTTATCTGATGTAACTGGTTATACGGCGATTACTTTAGATGTGGAGCCAAAGAATCAGCGGTTAACATCCTTTGATATTGTTAAGCTTGGTCAGCATGATGCTTTGGCTGTTATGACCTTTGATCATTCTAATACGGTGACTAGTCAGTTTGCCATCCCTAAAAATTTTTTGGATGAAGATTTGCAAATTTTTACTAGCCTGGTCAGAGAGCGCTTGTTAGAGCGATCGGTGATGGAAATTCATTATCGGATATTGACAGAGATTCCTCAAATTGTTCAACGTTATTTTAAGATCACAGATAATGTCTTGGAATTGTTTGAGCATATCTTTAAGGAAATGTTTGTTGAAAAGCTGTTTATATCAGGAAAGGAGAGAATTCTTCAATTTTCAGATATTGAGCGCTATCGCTTGTTAGATCATCATCAGGAATTAGCCTTGGATATCAGACAGCACTTGGATGATTCACAAGCCTATGCTATTAGTCTAGCTCAGGAAGGTCAAGCTGGTCTGGAAGCTATTAGCCGGGTCTCTTATAAATTTTTGATCCCCTATAGAGGTTTTGGCAGTATTAGTCTTTTGGGTCCTGTGACACTTGATTACCAGTACTCCTTAGAGATTCTGAGGGTGGTCGGTCAGATCCTGACTCTCAAGCTGGCAGATTTTTATCGCTATTTAAATAGTAATCACTATGAAGTCCATTAGAGGAGGTTTTATGTCAGAAGATATTAAAAAAGAAAATGAAGCAGTTGCGGAAGAAGAAATTTCTGAAACAGAAGAAACTATACAGGAGCAAGAGTCAGTCGATTCAGAAGTTGAGGAAGTTGCTGCAGACCCATCCGAACTTGAGCAGGCCCAAGCCAAAGCAGAAGAATTTGAAAATAAATTCTTGCGTGCTCATGCTGAGATGCAGAATATTCAGCGTCGCGCCAACGAAGAGCGCCAGCAGCTGCAGAAGTACCGCTCGCAAGATTTGGCTAAGGGCATTCTACCTAGTCTCGATAATCTTGAGCGGGCCTTAGCAGTTGAGGGGTTAACTGATGATGTTAAAAAGGGTCTTGAAATGGTACAAGAAAGCCTGATCCAAGCTCTTAAAGAAGAGGGTGTAGAGGAAGTTGCAGTTGATAGTTTTGATCACAACTTCCATATGGCTGTTCAAACTTTACCAGCTGATGAGGAACATCCTGCAGAGAGCATTGCAGAAGTCTTCCAAAAGGGTTATAAACTGCACGATCGCCTGCTTCGTCCAGCCATGGTTGTGGTATATAACTAGTCAATAATGATGGGTATTAAAACATCTCATCATTATACGGCAACATTGCCTGGACTTCTTACTATCTCACGCTGTAACTATGCGATGATGGCTAATCAATAAGATTGAACTAATTGTGTCCGAGATGACCTTAAACTATTATCATAAAAGTAAAAATAATATTAAAAGAGGAAAAAGAGATGTCTAAAATTATTGGTATTGACTTAGGAACAACAAACTCGGCAGTTGCCGTTCTTGAAGGAACTGAAAGTAAAATTATCGCTAATCCAGAAGGTAACCGTACAACGCCTTCTGTTGTATCTTTTAAAAATGGTGAAATTATTGTCGGTGATGCTGCTAAGCGTCAAGCTGTGACTAATCCAGAAACCATTATTTCTATTAAATCTAAAATGGGAACATCTGAGAAAGTCTCAGCAAATGGTAAAGAATATACGCCACAAGAAATTTCAGCAATGATTCTTCAATACCTTAAAGGGTATGCTGAAGATTACCTTGGTGAAAAAGTTGAAAAAGCTGTTATTACAGTTCCTGCTTACTTCAACGATGCCCAACGTCAAGCAACCAAAGACGCTGGTAAAATTGCTGGTCTTGAAGTAGAGCGTATCGTCAACGAACCAACTGCTGCGGCCCTTGCTTACGGTCTTGATAAGCAAGATAAAGATGAAAAAATCTTGGTATTTGACCTTGGTGGTGGTACTTTCGACGTATCAATCCTTGAATTGGGAGATGGTGTCTTTGATGTATTAGCTACTGCTGGTGATAATAAACTCGGTGGGGATGACTTTGACCAAAAGATTATTGATTTCTTGGTAGATGAATTCAAGAAAGAAAATGGCATTGATCTTTCTACTGATAATATGGCTTTGCAACGCTTGAAAGATGCTGCTGAAAAGGCTAAAAAAGATCTATCGGGTGTAACGCAAACACAAATTAGCTTGCCTTTCATCACTGCTGGTGAAGCAGGTCCTCTTCACTTGGAAGTATCATTGACCCGTGCTAAGTTTGATGATTTGACTCGTGATCTGGTTGAGCGCACTAAGACTCCTGTTCGCCAAGCCTTGTCTGACGCTGACTTGACTCTGGCAGAAATCGATGAAGTTATCTTGGTCGGTGGTTCAACGCGTATTCCTGCTGTTGTTGAAGCAGTTAAGGCTGAAACTGGTAAAGAACCAAATAAATCTGTGAATCCTGACGAAGTTGTTGCTATGGGTGCTGCTATTCAAGGTGGAGTTATCACTGGTGATGTTAAGGATGTCGTTCTTCTTGATGTTACACCGTTGTCACTCGGTATCGAAACTATGGGTGGTGTCTTCACGAAGTTGATTGATCGCAACACAACCATCCCAACTTCTAAGTCACAAGTCTTCTCAACTGCTGCTGATAATCAACCCGCTGTTGATATTCATGTCCTTCAAGGGGAACGCCCAATGGCTGCAGATAATAAAACGCTTGGACGTTTCCAATTGACTGATATTCCAGCAGCTCCTCGTGGTGTGCCACAAATCGAAGTGACATTCGATATCGATAAAAACGGTATTGTATCTGTTAAGGCTAAAGACCTTGGTACGCAAAAAGAACAACACATCGTTATCAAATCAAATGACGGTCTTTCTGAAGACGAAATTGAACGTATGATGAAAGATGCAGAAGCTAATGCGGATGCTGATGCTAAGCGTAAGGAAGAAGTTGATCTTCGTAACGAAGTTGACCAAGCGATCTTTGCAACAGAAAAGACTATTAAAGAAACTGAAGGCAAAGGCTTTGATGCTGAGCGTGATGCTGCTCAATCAGCTCTCGACGACTTGAAGAAAGCCCAAGAAGATAATAATCTTGACGATATGAAGGCTAAACTCGAAGCCCTCAATGAGAAAGCACAAGCTCTTGCTGTTAAAATGTACGAGCAAGCTGCAGCTGAGCAACAAGCAGCTGGTGCAGATGGCACAGCTGATGCTGGTTCATCAGATAAGGGCGGAGACGATGTCGTAGACGGTGAGTTTACAGAGAAGTAAAAACCTTCGGGGAAGGTTTTTAGCCCCTGAGCTTAGAAACTAGAAGCGAAGGGTTCAGGACCGAAGGATTATTTTATCCCGAGTTTGAAAAAGCATTTAATATCGAAATGCTTTTCAAGCGTCGTAAGATAGTCAGCAGTAGGTCTTAAGAGTAGTAAGGATAAAAGCCAATCACAGAGGTTGCAAGCCGGCCTCTGTTTTTGGGTAGTAGCGTCAGTGCAAAAAGATAGATTTTCATAGGATGTAAATATCTGTTGTCAAATCTCCTATTTTGGCGGTGTCCATCAAACGCCTTTAATATCATAACGAAAGGAATTGAACCCGCCCTAAAAGCCGTGTGAAAAAAGACAAATTGTCTAGAAAATCAGGGTTTTCTGCCAATTTTCTATTTTCACTTTGCTTTTTACGGGCTTGGTATCTTATATGAACAATACAGAATATTATGATCGTCTGGGGGTGTCTAAGGACGCCAGTCAAGACGAGATAAAAAAAGCTTATCGCAAGATGTCTAAAAAATATCACCCAGATATCAATAAGGAACCTGGGGCTGAGCAAAAATATAAGGAAGTTCAAGAAGCCTATGAAACCTTGAGTGATGAGCAAAAACGTGCTGCCTATGACCAGTATGGTCCAGATGGTGCCAATGCTGGTTTTGGCGGTGGCGGTTTTGGTGGCTTTGATGGCGCTGGTTTCGGTGGCTTTGAAGACATCTTTTCGAGCATTTTTGGTGGCGGTGCTAATCGTAACCCTAATGCACCACGTCAAGGTGATGATCTCCAGTACCGTTTGAACTTGGATTTTGAAGAGGCAGTTTTTGGTACTGAAAAGGATGTTACCTACAATCGTGAAACAGAATGTCATACCTGTCATGGATCTGGAGCTAAGCCAGGTAGCAGTCCTGTAACTTGTAGCCGCTGTCACGGTCAAGGTGTGATCACGGTTGATACCCAAACACCGCTTGGTCGTATGCGCCGTCAAATCACTTGTGATGTCTGCCATGGTAGTGGTAAAGAGATCAAAGATCCTTGTCAAACTTGTCAAGGTTCAGGCCATGAGAGCCAAGCTCATAAGGTATCTGTCAAGGTGCCAGCAGGTGTTGAAACGGGTCAGCAAATCCGTTTGGCTGGTCAAGGAGAAGCAGGAACCAATGGTGGTCTTTACGGTGATTTATTCGTCATCATTAATGTTCTCCCTAGTCAAAAATTTGAGCGTGATGGTTCTACTATTTACTATACTTTGAATATCAGTTTTGCTCAGGCAGCTCTTGGTGATGTCGTTGAGGTTCCGACTGTCCATGGTGATGTTGAAATGACGATTCCAGAAGGGACACAGACGGGTAAAACCTTCCGTTTGAAAGGTAAGGGAGCACCTCGATTGCGTGGCGGCGGTCAAGGAGATCAACATGTAACGATCAATGTCGTGACACCAACTAAATTAAATGATGCTCAACGTCAGGCTCTAAAAGAATTGGCTAAGGCTAGTGGCGAAGAGGAAATTCATCCTAAAAAGAAGGGCTTCTTTGATAAAATGAAGGATGCTTTTGAAACAGATTAGATAGACAAAGAGGGGCGTTGGCCTCTCTTTTGTTTGGATAAAAACTATAGGGGGACAGTTTTGAGATTTGTCCCTAGTCAGTTGATCTGTCTGATGTTAAAATGATGTCATGGTAAGGTATAAAGCAGTCATTTCATACGATGGCACATTGTTTGCAGGGTTTCAACGACAAAGCTCAGAGCGTTCGGTACAAGAAGAACTAGAAAAAACCTTGACTCGTCTAAATAGTGGCAGTTCGGTTTTGGTTCATGGAGCAGGTCGTACAGATAGTGGCGTCCATGCTTATGGTCAGGTAATTCATTTTGATCTGCCCCAGCGGCGTGACGAAGAACGCTTGCGTTTTGCTTTGGATACACAATCGCCAGAGGATATTGATGTGGTGAGTATTGAACAGGTATCTGATGACTTTCATGCACGTTACAATAAGCACAGTAAAACGTATGAGTTTTTAGTTGATGTCGGTCGTCCTAAAAATCCTATGATGAGAGCCTATGCAACCCATTTCCCTTATCCAGTAGATCTGGATCTCATGCAAGAAGCGATTAAGGATCTGATAGGTACTCACGATTTTACAGGATTTACTGCATCGGGGACATCTGTGGAAAACAAGGTCAGAACCATAACACAAGCTAATGTGGTTTGTGATCCTAAGACTGGTTTTCTTGTTTTTACCTTTTCAGGTAATGGTTTTCTCTACAAGCAGGTCCGCAATATGGTTGGGACCTTGCTTAAGATTGGTAATGGACGTCTACCGGTCAGTCAGATTAAATTGGTTTTGGATTCTAAAGACCGTAATCTTGCTGGGCCAACGGCGGCTGGTAACGGCTTATATCTCAAGGAGGTTATCTACGATGACTAATGTATTAGCAATTTCAGGAAATGATATTTTTAGCGGTGGTGGTCTGCATGCTGATCTCAATACTTATCAAGCTAGTGGCTTGCATGGTTTTGTAGCGGTGACTTGTCTGACTGCAGTTACAGACAATGGTTTTGAAGTCTTTGCGACAGATTCGAAAATTTTTGCCCATCAGTTGACTAGCTTGAAAGATGTAGATTTTGCAGGGATTAAGTTGGGATTGCTTCCGAATGTTGATCTTGCGCAACAAGCTCTCAACTTTATAAAGGATCATCCTGGCATTCCAGTGGTGCTTGATCCGGTTTTGGTATGCAAGGAAAAACATGATATAGCTGTTAGTGATCTACGAGATGAACTGCTCAAATTTTTACCTTATGTCACTATTGTGACTCCAAATCTGGTTGAAGCGGAAATTCTCACTCAGATGACGATTGAAAGCGTTGATGATATGATAGTGGCAGCGAAAAAGTTATATGACCTTGGAGCTCAAGCTGTTGTGGTTAAAGGTGGAAAACGCTTGAATGAAAATAAGGCTATTGATGTCTATTATGATGGTCAAGGAAGTAAGATTTTAGAGGCATCTTTGCTAGAGGAAAATAATATTGGGGCAGGTTGTACATTTGCCTCTGCTATTGCAAGTCGTTTGGTTAAGGGGGCAATCCCTCAGGAAGCTGTAGAGGCTGCCAAGGCTTTTGTTCACCAAGCAATCAAGCATTCTGATCAATATGGAGTAAGGCAAGTCTATGACCAAGAATAATATTAGGACTTTAACAAGATTAGCTATTTTAATAGCTTTAGCAGTGGTTTTAGGACGTGTAGGGCAAATTCCAACACCGACTGGCTTTTTGACTTTGGTTGATGCAGTTATTTTCTTCACAGCCTTTTCTTTTGGATCACCTCAAGGAGCTATTGTAGGTGGCGGCAGCGCCTTTTTGCTGGATCTGTTGTCAGGCTATCCTAATTGGATGCTGATTAGTTTGGTTGCTCACGGTGCCCAAGGTTATTTTGCTGGTTGGACTGGTATTAAGAGAGTCCTGGGATTGGTTTTGTCCAGTCTGTCTATGATTGGTATCTATTTTTTAGGAGGATGGTTCCTGTATGGATTGGGTGAGTCCTTGGCAGGTATTTGGAGCAACGTCTTCCAAAACTTTTTAGGTATGATTGTGGGGTATCTGGTTTATCAAGGGTACAAAAGGTCTGTTAAATCTTAGAATTGAGGGGAAAATGGATCTAAACTTATTAGAAGAGCAAACACGAGGTATTATTTGTGATATTTTAGAGCGGTCTGCTATTAAAGCAGGGCAAATTTTTGTCCTTGGCTTATCATCTAGTGAAGTAGCAGGTGGCAGGATTGGTCAAAATTCTAACCTTGAGATTGGCGAAGTTATTGTAAAAACAATCCTGGAAGAAACACAGAAGCGTGGCGTTCATCTGGCTGTACAGGGGTGTGAACATATTAACCGTGCTTTGGTTGTTGAGGAAACCCTTGCTGAGCAAAGGGAACTTGAAGTGGTCAATGTTCTTCCGACCATTCATGCAGGTGGCAGTGGTCAGTTGGCTGCTTTCAAGTTTATGGCTAATCCGGTTGAGGTGGAAGAGATCGTAGCTCATGCTGGATTAGATATTGGGGATACTTTTATTGGCATGCATGTTAAGCGTGTGCAGGTTCCTTTGGTACCATTGCAACGTGAGCTTGGTCGTGCTCATGTTACAGCTTTAGCCAGTCGTCCAAAATTGATCGGTGGGGCTAGAGCGCAGTATCAGGTAGATCCTATTCGAAAATCATAAAAACAGTCCTGACAAAAATGTCAGGACTGTTTTGGTGTGATCAAGTGGGCGCTTGGTGTGGGCAGATTCATTCCTGCTGCTAGCAGGGCTTCTTGGTATAGTCGGAAGAATTTAGAGTAGATTTGATACTGTTTTCCATTTTCTACGAAAATATCTATGCGAAAGACGAACTGACCATTAGTTGCTGTGAGAGGGCCTAAAATATTTGGCACACCGACAATTTCAGGAGTTTCTGGTACTTCTTTGGTGTTGACACTTTTGATGATTTCAGTAATTTTATCCAGGTTACTAGTAGCATAGATGGGGATATCGACTTGAGCTCGCATGTCCCCTCGAGATTGATTGCTGACGAGAAGGATCTGACGGTTTGGGATGAAGTGCAAGGTTCCATCAAAACCGCGAATTTCTGTTGTGCGAATGCCGACACTGGAGACAGTTCCTGAGATATTGTCTACCGTAACTGAATCACCAACATCGAACTGACGTTCAATCAGGATGAAAAAGCCATTGACTAAGTCAGATAGAAATCCCTGAGCACCGAGACCGATGGCTAAACCAGCAATACCAGCTCCTGCTAAAAGACTGGATACTGGTATACCGATGATGGCTAATATCCAGTAGATGAGTATAAAATAAAGAGAATAGTTCATAATATTGTGGAAGAGTTTGACCAGAGTCTTGCGTCTGCCATCATCTTTACCTAATAGCTTTGTTGACTTAACAAAGAACCGCTCAAAGATTAGATTAGCTAGGTATTTACCGATGAAAAAAAATATAAATAGTAGGGCCAAAGAGATAGCTTTGGATAAGAGGTTGACAGCGAGGTCTTCGAGTTTAAGAGAATTCCAATATTTTAATAAGATAGACATACATGAATCCTTTCTAGAGACTAGTCTAACAAAAAAATTGCTGAATGACTAAAGACATTTGGTCATTCTCTATGCGATAGAGAAAAAACTTTAAAATCACCTCAAAGTATGTTAGACTAAGGTGTATTACAATTTTAAGGAGAAAAAGATGTCTGTATCATTTGAAAACACAGCAACAAATCGTGGTGTGCTTACATTTACAATCAGTCAAGAACAAATCAAACCAGCCCTCGACGAAGCCTTTAATAAAGTAAAGAAAGATTTAAATGTGCCTGGTTTCCGTAAGGGTCATATTCCTCGTCCAGTATTTGATCAACGTTTTGGTGAGGAAGCTCTTTATCAAGATGCCTTAAATGCTATTGTGCCAACAGCTTATGATGCAGCGGTAGCTGAGAGTGGTCTAGATGTCGTTGCTCAACCTCAAATTAATGTTGAGTCGATGGAAAAAGGACAAGAATGGGTTATTAAAGCTGATGTTGTCACAAAACCAGAAGTGAAGTTGGGTGATTATAAAAATCTTGAGGTATCAGTAGACACTACTAAGGAAGTGACTGACCAAGAAATTGATGAGAAGATCGAACGTGAACGTAATAACTTAGCAGAATTAGCTATTAAAGATGATGCTGCTGAAAATGGTGATACTGTGGTTATCGATTTTGTTGGTACAGTTGACGGTGTTGAGTTTGATGGTGGTAAAGGTGATAACTTCTCTCTTGAGTTGGGTTCTGGCCAATTTATCCCTGGATTTGAAGATCAATTAGTAGGTTCAAAGGCTGGAGATCAAGTAGAGGTTAAGGTGACTTTCCCAGAAGATTATCAAGCTGAGGATCTTGCTGGTAAGGATGCTGTTTTTGCTACCACTGTTCATGAAGTCAAATCAAAAGAAGTTCCTGATCTTGATGATGAATTAGCCAAAGATATTGATGAAGAAGTGGAAACACTTGATGAATTAAAGGCTAAATATCGTAAAGAACTTGAGGCATCTAAAGAGATTGCTTATGATGATGCTGTTGAAGGTGCTGCTATTGAACTTGCAGTGGCTAATGCTACTATTGATGAATTACCTAATGAGATGGTTCACGAAGAAGTTCATCGTGCTATGAATGAATTCTTGAGCAATATGCAACAGCAAGGTATTTCTCCAGAAATGTATTACCAACTGACTGGTACATCGGAAGCAGATCTACATAACCAATATGAAGCAGATGCTGATCAACGTGTTCGTACTAATCTTGTTATTGAAGCTATTGCAAAAGCGGAAGGTTTTGATGCCACTGAGGAAGAGATCGAAAAGGAAATTACTGATCTAGCTTCAGAGTACAATATGGATGCGAATCAAGTGCGTTCATTATTGTCACCAGATATGCTTAAACACGATATTACTATGAAGAAAGCTATTGAAGCTATCACAAGTTCTGCAAAGGTGAAATAAGATTAAGTGAGAGGAGGCTGAGACAAAGGTTCTCAGCCTTATTTATTTGCTAGGCGCAGTGGTAGCTCAAACAGTTTGGGGAACTGTTGGAGGTTATCTAATCCCATGAACTTTGCTTATCTTATCCCCAACCTCCAAAGATCTGGAAGACCTTTGGAGCTATGCGGAGATGGGCTAAAAAGCTCTACCGGAGCTTTTTAATCGGGAAATAAAGCTTGCAAAGTAAGTGTCAAAATGCTCCGGTGGAGGATTTCTACCTAGGCCTAAAAATAAGAGAGCGAGGCAAATCAAAACCGTGATTTTCTTACGGTTTATTGATATTTGTTCTACTCTCCTTTTTTGTGCTATATTCCTAGTCATTGTCAAGTTTTCGAGAGTTTTGTTATAACAATATAGTTTGGGGATGTACGTATTCCTTTTTGACTTACGGACTAAAATACAGTAGAATATAAATCAACGATAAAATAAGGAGAACTGCCTTGGAATTAGAAGTATTTGCTGGACAAGAAAAAAGCGAATTATCAATGATTGAAGTAGCTCGTGCTATTTTGGAAACGCGTGGTCGTGATCACGAAATGTATTTCAGTGACTTGGTCAACGAAATTCAAACTTATCTTGGAAAATCTGACGCTGAGATCCGTCAAGCATTACCGTTCTTTTATTCAGATTTGAATACAGATGGTAGTTTTATTCCTCTCGGTGAAAATAAATGGGGCTTGCGTTCATGGTATGCTGTTGATGAAATTGACGAAGAGGTTATCACTTTAGAAGACAATGGCGAAGATGCTCCTAAGCGTAAGAAAAAACGTGTCAATGCTTTCATGGATGGCGATGAGGATGCTATCGATTACAATGATGATGATCCTGAAGATGAAGATAGTTTCACCCCGACAGATGTTGAGTATGACGAAGAGAATCCAGATGATGAAAAATCTGAGGTAGAATCTTACGATTCTGAGATTAACGAGATTATTCCTGAAGATGAAGTTGACGATGAAGAAGTCGTGGTCAATGAATCTGATGACGAAGACGAAGATGAAAGTGATAGTGAATCTGAATAATCTGATGGCTAGAGAGTCTGTGACGTTTTGTCATTGACAAAGATTTTGAGATACATTATACTATTTATCGGGCACCTCTTTTAGAGGTCGGAAAGCTCCCTACATGAATAGGGGGCTATTTTTTGTTTTTATGGCAAAAGGATAGCCACAGTAGCTAGTGAGAAGGATAAGGAGTATCTATGACAAAATACATTTTTGTAACCGGCGGTGTTGTTTCTTCTATCGGTAAAGGTATTGTTGCTGCCAGTCTTGGGCGTTTGCTGAAAAATCGTGGACTTAAAGTCACCATCCAAAAATTTGATCCTTATATCAACATAGATCCTGGTACTATGAGTCCTTATCAGCATGGTGAAGTATATGTGACAGATGATGGTGCTGAAACCGACCTGGATCTGGGGCATTATGAGCGCTTTATCGATATTAATCTAAATAAGTATTCTAATGTGACGACTGGTAAAATCTATAGTGAGGTTCTTCGTAAGGAGCGTAAAGGGGAGTATCTCGGAGCAACTGTTCAGGTTATTCCACATATTACAGATGCTCTAAAAGAAAAAATCAAACGTGCTGCCACAACAACGGATTCAGATGTTATCATTACAGAGGTTGGTGGTACAGTAGGAGATATTGAAAGTCTTCCTTTCTTAGAAGCTCTGCGGCAAATGAAGGCAGATGTTGGTTCTGATAATGTTATGTATATCCATACAACCCTGCTTCCTTACCTTAAGGCTGCAGGTGAGATGAAAACAAAGCCAACGCAACACTCTGTGAAGGAACTGCGTGGACTAGGTATTCAGCCTAATATGTTGGTTATTAGGACTGAGCAGCCTGTAGAACAAGGCGTTAAGAATAAACTAGCTCAGTTTTGTGATGTTAATCCTGAGGCAGTTATTGAATCACGTGATGTTGAACACATTTATCAAGTGCCACTTAACATGCAAGCTCAAGGTATGGACCAAATTGTCTGTGACCACCTCAAGATCGATGCACCACAAGCTGATATGAGTGAATGGTCAGCTATGGTTGATAAGGTTCTTAACCTCAAGAAAACCACTAAGATTGCTTTGGTTGGTAAATATGTGGAATTGCCTGATGCTTACTTGTCAGTTGTTGAAGCACTTAAGCACTCAGGTTATGTTAATGACTCAGCGATTGATTTGAATTGGATCAATGCAAATGATGTTACGGCTGACAATGTTGAAGATTTGCTTGGTGATGCTGATGGTATCATTATTCCAGGTGGATTTGGTCAACGTGGGACAGAAGGGAAGATTGAAGCCATTCGTTATGCACGTGAAAATGACGTCCCTATGCTGGGTGTCTGCCTTGGAATGCAGTTGACCTGTGTGGAGTTTGCTCGTAATGTTTTAAATATGCAAGGTGCTAACTCTGCTGAGTTAGATCCTAATACCCCTTACCCGGTCATTGATATTATGAGGGACCAAATTGATGTTGAGGATATGGGAGGGACGCTTCGCCTAGGTCTTTATCCATGTAAGTTAAAACCTGGCTCTAAGGCTGCTGCGGCTTATAATAATCAAGAGGTAGTGCAGCGTCGTCATCGCCATCGCTATGAATTTACTACGAAATTCCGTGAGGCATTTGAGCGAGCAGGGCTTGTTTTTTCAGGTGTATCTCCAGATAATCGCTTGATGGAAATTGTTGAGTTGCCTGATAAAAAATTCTTTGTTGCAGCTCAATACCATCCAGAATTACAGAGTCGCCCTAATCATCCTGAGGAGTTATACACTGCTTTTGTGACAGCTGCCGTTGAAAATTCCTTACGCGCTTAATTCTTAACCTTGACGAGTCTAGGATAGAGTGTCTAGGCTCGTTTTTCTTATCCATTTAATGGTGGAGTTTAGCGGCTAAAAGAGAGACTGCCGGCTGTTTGGTCTTTTGTTTTGCTTCTAATGGGAGAGCTGGTGAGGCTGGACTTGCAATGAAAAATCATTAAAAAGTATTGACAAGCAAAATGACTATTGCTATAATGTTTTTTGTTATTGAGCAATAGCGGAAATGGCGGAATTGGCAGACGCGCAGGACTAAGGATCCTGTGACCGCTTTAGGTCGTGAGGGTTCAAGTCCCTCTTTCCGCATACTGAGAATCAGCAAGAGTTGATTCTTTTTTTGTTTCCAAAGAGCATTAGGAAAAACGTTTCCAAGTCTGATTAAGGCTAGTTTTTTAGAATGATTTGTGCTAAAATTAGCATTGTAAACGGGTTCATCCCAAAAAATTTATAGGAGGCCTTTATAATGGCAATCGTTTCAGCGGAAAAATTTGTCCAAGCGGCTCGTGACAATGGTTATGCAGTTGGTGGATTTAACACAAACAACCTTGAGTGGACTCAAGCGATCTTGCGTGCAGCGGAAAGCAAGAAAGCTCCAGTTTTGATCCAAACTTCTATGGGTGCTGCTAAATACATGGGTGGTTACAAACTTTGTAAAGCTCTCATCGAGAACTTGGTAGAATCAATGGGTATCACTGTACCAGTTGCTATTCATCTTGACCATGGTCACTATGATGATGCTTTGGAATGTATCGAGGTCGGTTACACTTCAGTTATGTTTGATGGTTCACACCTTCCAATCGAAGAAAACCTTGAAAAAGCAAAAGTTGTTGTTGAAAAAGCACACGCAAAAGGTATCTCAGTAGAAGCTGAAGTAGGTACTATCGGTGGTGAAGAAGATGGTATTATCGGTGACGGTGAGTTGGCACCGATTGATGATGCTAAAGCCATGGTTGCTACTGGAGTCGATTTCTTGGCTGCTGGTATTGGTAATATCCACGGACCTTATCCAGAAAACTGGAGTGGACTTCACCTTGATCACCTTGAAAAATTGACTGCAGCTGTACCTAACTTCCCAATCGTATTGCACGGTGGATCAGGTATTCCTGATGATCAAATTCAAGCAGCTATCAAACTTGGTGTGGCAAAAGTTAATGTTAACACTGAATGCCAAATCGCATTTGCAAATGCTACTCGTCAATTCGTTCGTGAGTATGACGCTAATGAAGCTGAATACGATAAGAAGAAACTCTTCGACCCACGTAAATTCTTGAAACCAGGTTTCGAAGCAATTACTGCAGCAGTTGAAGAACGTATCGACGTATTTGGTTCAGCAAACAAAGCTTAATTGAGCGTTATTTAAAATGAAAGGGTTTCCTATAGGGGATCCTTTTTATACTAGATGCGGAGTTGTTTTCTACTGATCAGTACTGCGAACAAATCTCAGATTTGGAGCAAATAAAGCTTAAGAATCTGCGAAGCAATCTTGGATTGTGAGCAAACAAAGCTTGATTGAACTGAAAACACGATAACATAGAGCTTTCTCCAAAAGGGAAAGCTTTTTTGTGTAATTCAAAATTATTATCAATTGTAGTGGGTGACTTATAATAGAAAGTAAGAGAAGGCAAATGTTATTCTTTCTTTTTGATATAAAATATAGTTTTCAGGGCAGATTTAAACTGCTACCGAATTAAGGTTTTTCTTTCAAAAAGAAACGAGTTTAGGACAAAGGTCTAGACTTGTTAACATGTTTTAGATTTACTGATTTTCTTCCCTTTTATGGTTAATCGTCATCATTACTAGCACATAAGGAAAGGATATTGTCTAGATAAGTGAATTATTTTTTAAATAACTGTCAATCGAAATTGATAATGTCTTGAAAAAATCGGTCAGATAAGTGGAAATTGGTTATAATAGTGGTTGAGAGGTATTCCTCTCATGTTTGAATTCTTCATAAGATTTTCCGATTTTATGAAGGTATTGCTTGAAAGATGCAAGTTTCCACGGATGGGATTGTGGTGGAATA
>NZ_JBZFUN010000011.1:0-30069 GCF_058314555.1 Streptococcus sp. ALY_211
AACGCGACTTTTTGGTAGAATAATTAGTGGACATGTTCATCTGCTTTCTATACTGAGTTGGAGGATTCTAGTATATCAGACGAACATGTCTTTTGTGTTGCACTTCATTTTACAACGCGGGAAAAATTTGGAACTATGAATTTAATAATTGCTAGTATCAATGGCAAAGGAAAAGCATCTCACTCAAAACTATTTCGCTTTTATAAATCCTCCAACACCACACGAAACTGTCTTGATACTTTTTACTCTAAGACACCAAAGAATTTCATAATAGCTAAAGTATACCTAGATAGGTATCAAATCAATCTCTATAGTTAAAAGGCTATTATAATTACCCATCTTTCTTTTTTAAGAGCATACTTAACTTTTTTTAGGATATCTAACCTACAAGACACACCACACCATTGTATTCCAACTTTAAGTCAGATGCTAAAAAGAAATTCAATAACACCAATAACTCGCTTCAAACACGACAAAAGAGGAGACAAAATTGCTTCCTCCTTTGTTTAGCTATAAGACATCAACTACAGTTGACAATGAGACTAACAAACGCCTGTTTGCGAAATAATATTTGATTAAATACTATTTCGTAAACAAGCGTTACATGCTTGACTTCCTTCATACATTATGATGAGTGTTCCCGCTAAGGTTATCCTTAGCGGTAGACCAGAGCTAGACTAAGGCAAAAAATATTACCCATCATCATAACACTCAACAAAATTGATAAAAATTATACAAGTTCAATAATTGCCATAGGAGCTGCGTCTCCACGGCGTGGTTCTGTTTTCAGAATTCGTGTGTAGCCTCCATCACGGTCTGTGTAACGTGATGCAATTTCACCAAAAAGCTTTTGAAGAACTGTGGTTGAAACATATTCATCAGTTTCTTCATTGTAGCTCTCAGCTGCAATTTCATTGCGAACAAACGCTGCTGCTTGACGACGTGAGTGCAAGTCGCCACGCTTTCCAAGGCTAATCATTTTCTCAGCAGTTTTACGAACTTCTTTCGCACGAGCTTCAGTTGTCACAATCGATTCATTAATCAACAAATCAGTTGTAAGATCACGAAGTACAGCTTTACGCTGCGAGCTTGTACGTCCTAATTTACGGTAAGCCATCTTATCCTCCTCTTTTTTATTTAGTCATTTTTCAAACTAAGACCGAGTTCTGCAAGTTTCAATTTAACTTCTTCGAGGCTCTTACGCCCCAAGTTACGAACTTTCATCATCTCAGGTTCTGTTTTTTCAGTAAGATCATGCACAGTATTAATTCCAGCACGCTTCAAACAGTTATATGAACGAACAGATAAATCAATTTCCTCAATTGTACGATCTAAGATTTGATCGTTTGAAACCGTCTCCACTTCTTTCATAACTTCAGTTGTCTTAGCAATTTCAGTTAGATCAGTAAATAGGTTCAAATGTTCCATGAGCACCCTAGCAGATAGACCTAATGCATCCTCTGGGATAATTGTTCCATTCGTCATAATTTCAATTGTTAATTTATCAAAACCATCATTGCTGCCGACACGAGCCGGTTCAACTTGATAGTTAACCTTTTTCACTGGAGTGTAGATTGAATCTACGGCAAGCGTTCCAATCGGAGCGTTTTCAGTTTTATTTTCATCAGCAGGAACATAACCCCTTTTTGTTGCAACATTCAATGATGCTTTAAAACTATATCCCTCAGCTATAGTGAAAAGGTAGTGATCAGGATTTACAATTTCAATATCACTATCTGTCAAGATATCTCCTGCTGTTACTTCAGCTGGACCTTGCACATCAAGCTCAATCGTTTTTTCTTCCTCTACATAAGATTTTACAGCCAATCCTTTCACATTAAGAATAATTTGCATCACATCCTCGCGAACTCCTGGAATGGTGTCAAACTCATGAAGTACGCCATCAATATTGATTGATGTAACTGCTGCACCTGGGAGTGAAGACAAGAGCACACGACGAAGTGAATTACCCAATGTTGTACCGTAACCGCGTTCAAGCGGTTCGATTACAAATCGGCCATAATCTTTATTTTCATCAATTTTTGTTATAGTTGGTTTTTCAAACTCAATCATATAAAATACTCCCTCAAAACGATCTAGTGTACGGTCAGTAAATCAGATACAGATTATACACGACGACGTTTTGGAGGACGAGCACCGTTATGAGGAACTGGAGTAACATCACGAATAGCTGTTACTTCAAGACCAGCTGCTGCCAAAGCACGGATAGCAGACTCACGACCTGAACCAGGACCCTTAACTGTAACCTCTACTGACTTAAGACCGTGTTCTTGTGCAGATTTTGCTGCAGCTTCTGATGCCATTTGAGCAGCAAAAGGTGTAGATTTACGAGAACCCTTAAATCCCAGTGCCCCAGCAGAAGACCATGCAATTGCATTACCATGCACATCTGTAATCATAACAATAGTGTTATTGAATGTAGCATGAATATGAGCAACACCAGTTTCGATGTTTTTCTTCACGCGACGTTTACGTGTTGGTTTAGGCATTTATTTACCTCCTATTTTATTTTTTCTTACCAGCAATCGCTACGGCTTTACCTTTACGAGTGCGAGCGTTGTTTTTAGTATTTTGTCCGCGAACAGGAAGTCCACGACGATGACGGATACCGCGATATGAACCAATCTCCATCAAACGTTTGATGTTCATATTCACTTCACGACGAAGATCACCTTCAACCTTAATACCATCAACTTCACGACGAATAGCATCTTCTTGATCAGTCGTCAAATCTTTAACGCGGATATCTTCTGAGACACCTGCTGCGGCTAAGATTTTTTGTGATGTTGTCAATCCGATTCCGTATATATAAGTTAGCGAAACTACTACGCGCTTATCATTTGGAATATCAACTCCAGCAATACGAGCCATTTTTTCTCCTTTCTATCTTATCCTTGACGTTGCTTGTGCTTTGGATTTGATGGACAAATAACCATAACACGACCGTTGCGGCGAATAACTTTACAATATTCGCAAATTGGTTTAACCGATGGTCTTACCTTCATATCTTAATCCCTCCAAGTATTTCGATTATTTAAAGCGGTATGTGATTCGTCCACGAGTCAAGTCATATGGGCTCATCTCAACAGTCACTCGGTCCCCAACAAGAATACGAATATAATTCTTACGAATCTTGCCAGAAACAGTTGCTAAAATTTGATGCCCATTTTCAAGCTCAACTGTAAACATTGCGTTTGGCATCGTCTCTACAACTTTACCTTCTATTTCAATCACATCTTCTTTTGCCACGCAAAAGTACCCCCTAAATTTCGATAAGATTCTCCTGAATACACAGGAGTAACAATTATAAGTCAGACTAGTTTATAATAGCACAACTCCTAGGCTTGTGCAAGTCTGATAGTCAATTATTTTACGGTTGAAAGTGCTGCCTTGATAGCACTAAAAACCATATCAATCTCTTGGTCTCCTTCAATATCTTTAACGATATTCTTTGTGCGATAATGTTTAATAATTGGCTCTCCTTGAGCAATATTAACCTCTAGACGACGTTTCACAGCTTCAGGCTTATCATCTTCTCGCTGATAGTAATCTTCTTCGTTATAATTTGCAGGTGGATTAAACACCTTATGATAGGTTTCACCTGTTTTACGGTTAATGATCCGACCACTCAATCGTTCAACCAATTTACTTGATTCAATTTCAATATTGATGACAGCATCTAACTTTAGATCCAATTCTTTCAAAATCTCATCTAAAACTTGTGCTTGCTCAAGTGTACGTGGATAACCGTCCAGAAGAAAGCCACTTTCTTTGATATCGGATTGTGATAATCTATCTTTAACAATACCATTAGTAACTTCATCAGGAACAAGGTCTCCCTTATCCATATAGGATTTTGCCAACAAACCAAGATCAGTTTTATTGGCAATAGCCGAACGGAACATATCACCAGTGGAAATGTGCACCACGCCATATTCTTCAACAATTTTAGACGCTTGAGTTCCTTTACCAGCCCCTGGTAAGCCCATGATCAAAAGATTCATCTCTATCTCCTTATTTTGTTTTTTAATGAGTTTGCACATTGGCAAACTCATTAAAAAACAAAATAGAAAGGTTGACATCGTCAACCTATATTCTATTCTGCATTCATAAATCCAACATACTTCTTCTTGAGAAGATATCCCTCTAGCTGCTTCATGCCTTCAATTCCTGTAGAAATAAGGATCAAAAGGCTGGTACCTCCAAGAGCAACAGCAGATGATAGATTAAATATCTGCTGAGCAATAATAGGAACCAAGGCAACAAATGCAAGGAACAACGATCCAATCATTGCCAATTTTTTTAGAAGCGATGACAGATACTGCTCAGTTTCTCGACCAGGACGTACACTAGGGATATAGGCAGCATTTTTTTGCAGATTTTCTGCTGTTTTTTCAGGATTAACCTGAACAAACGTATAGAAGAATGAAAATAAAGCAATCAGTGCAGCATACATTACCATTCCTGTTGGTGATTGATATGACAACCAATTTTGTAACGTCCCTAACCATGGGACATTTACATTGGTACTTTGCAAGAAAGTAACAAGTGAGCTAGGCGCTGCAGTTATCGAACTGGCAAAGATAACAGGAATAACCCCAGCAGGATTAACCTTCAGTGGTAAATACGAACTTGTCGGTGCACCTTGCGCCAACTTTGTATATTGAATAGGAATTTGATATTCAGCTTGCTGAACAAATGTCGTGAAGAAAATAATGACCAAAACAGCAAGAATCAACAAGCCAACATAAATCCAAGAATTGGTCATCTTGCCAGCTTCGATGTTGACAAAATACTCATTGTATATCGATCTGACTGCATCTGGTATCTGGGCAATAATCCCTGCGAAAATGATCATGGAAACACCATTACCAAATCCTTTATCCGTAATTTGATCACCCAACCACGTAACAATAACAGTACCAGTTGTCAAAATTAACCCAACTGTTAAGAAAGTCTTTGGGGTAGGATTAGCCAACAGTTCATCCTTGGCAATAATATTAAATCCTGCAGTTATAGACACTGACTGGACCAACCCAATGACCAAAGAAAGATATCGTGTCGCTTGGTTAAGCTTACGACGACCAACTTCCCCTTGCTTACTCCACTCTACAAATTTAGGATAAATATCCATCTGTAATAGTTGAACAACAATAGAGGCGGTAATATAAGGACTAACACCTAGCGCAAAAATCGAGAACGATCCCATAGCACTACCACTGATTAAATTCAGCATATTTAAGAAAGGTAGATCTTTTAAATCTTCCAGACTTTTTGCATCTACACCTGGAACCGTTATATGGGCACCAATGCGGAAAATCAGAATAATGAAAATTGTAAAGAGAATTTTTCTCCTAACATTTTTCAAACGCAGTGCTTCAAATAATAACTTAAAGAACATAAGGAATACTCCTCATTAGATGACTTCAACTGAACCACCTTTAGCAGTGATGGCTGCTTCAGCAGATTTAGAGAATTTAGCTGCTTTAACAGTCAACTTTTTAGTCAATTCACCGTTACCAAGTACTTTTACACCAGATTTTTCAGCACGAACAATACCTGCTTCTTTTAGAATAACTGGAGTCACTTCTGTACCATCTTCAAAGACATTCAATTGGTCCAAATTCACCAAAGCATATTCTTTAGCATTGATGTTGGTAAAACCACGTTTTGGAAGACGACGGAATAATGGTGTTTGTCCACCTTCAAACCCTGGGCGGATACTACCACCGCTACGAGCTTTTTGACCTTTTTGACCACGTCCAGCAGTTTTACCATTACCAGATGATGTCCCACGTCCCACGCGATTGCGTACTTTACGTGAACCTTCTGCAGGTTTCAAATCATGAAGTTTCATTTGTTTTTCTCCTTTATTTTGCAAAATGCTAGCGCCCTACTTGTGGGAAAAGGACTCTCAAGTAGAACTCGCCTATGCATTAAAACTTAAGATTAAGCCGCAGAAGAATCTGCGACTTTATTATTAATTATGCTTCTTCAACTGTCACTAAGTGAGAAACAGCATTAACCATACCACGGATAGCAGCGTTATCTTCTTTAACAACAGATGAATTCAATTTACTAAGTCCAAGAGCCACAACTGTTTTACGTTGTTCTGGCTTACGGCCGATTGGAGACTTAGTCAAAGTAATTTTAATTTGAGCCATAATAATCTCCTTTCTTAGCCTAAATCAGAAACAGAAATACCACGAAGTGCAGCTACTTCATCAGCACGTTTCAACTGTTTCAAACCTTCTACAGTTGCACGAACAATGTTGATTGGAGTGTTTGATCCTAGTGATTTAGATGTCACATCAGCAATACCTGCCAATTCAACAACGGCACGAACAGCGCCACCAGCAGCAACACCAGAACCCTCAACAGCTGGTTTCAATAGTACACGAGCACCAGCAAAGTTAGTATAAACTTCGTGAGGGATTGTCGTTCCAACCATAGGAACTTCAATCAAGTTCTTCTTAGCAGCATCAACCGCTTTACGAATAGCTTCTGGTACTTCTTTAGATTTACCTGTTCCGAAGCCAACACGTCCATTGCGATCACCCACAACAACAAGTGCTGCAAAACGCAAGTTACGTCCACCTTTTACAGTTTTAGAAACTCGGTTGATGGCAACGACGCGTTCTTCAAATTCAATTGCATTGTCTTTAAATGCCATGTTTTTGTGTCCTCCCTATTAGAATTTCAATCCGTTTTCACGAGCTGAGTCAGCCAAAGCTTTCACACGTCCGTGATAGAGATATCCACCGCGGTCAAACACCACTTCAGAAATACCTTTAGCTACTGCGCGTTCAGCAACAAGTTTACCAACAACAACGGCTTGTTCTGTCTTTGTTCCTTTAGAAACTTCTTTGTCAAGAGTTGAAGCACTTGCGAGCGTTACACCCGCTACGTCATCAATTACTTGAGCGTAGATGCCTGTATTAGAACGGAAAACGTTCAAACGTGGGCGATCAGCAGTTCCAGAGAGTTTTCCGCGAACGCGACGGTGGCGTTTTTGGCGGATTTTGTTTTTATCTGGTTTCGAAATCACAATATTCACCTCTTAATTTTTTTGTTTGAGTTAGTTTGGGCCAACTCATTATTAAAATAGATGAAGCAATCAGGCAATAAAATCGCCTGCTGTTCACACTATTATTTACCTGTTTTACCTTCTTTACGACGAACGTATTCGCCAACGTAGCGAATCCCTTTACCTTTATATGGTTCAGGTGAACGAAGACCACGGATATACGCTGCTGTTTGACCAACAACTTCCTTATTAATACCAGACACTACAATTTGAGTTGGGCTTGGCAATTCAAATGTAATGTTGTCAGGCGCTTCGACTTCATCCTGATGAGACTTACCAACCGAAAGTACAAGTTTAGAACCTTGAAGTTGAGCACGGTAACCGACACCACGCATTTCAAGTTCTTTTTTAAATCCTTCAGAAACTCCGACAACCATGTTATTAAGATTTGCACGAGTTGTTCCGTGGATAGTTTTCATTTCTTTTGAGTCATTTGGACGGTGTAGTGTGATCTCTGTACCTTCAACACGAATTTCAATATCCTTGCTGAATGCACGAGTCAACTCACCTTTAGGTCCTTTAACAGTTACCACATTATCATTATTAGTGATTTCAACACCTGCTGGCAACGTAATAACTTTATTACCAATACGTGACATATTATTAATTCTCCTGTTAGATTATCAAGCCGCATCGAGCGACTAGTTTTCACGGGGGCTCATGATACAAAAGGGCGTCAAAACCAAAGTGAAAATAGCAAACTTAACGCAGAAAAAGCTCAAGTTTCTAGGAAAGTTTTTCTTTTTTACACAGATTTTAGGCCTTGTTCAAATGAGCAAGTTTGCTGGCACCTCTTACGAGATTACCAAACGTAAGCAAGCACTTCGCCACCAACATTCTTTTGACGAGCTTCCTTATCTGTCAAAAGACCTTCTGATGTAGAAATGATAGCAATCCCAAGACCATTGAGGACCTTTGGAAGTTCTTCGCACTTAGCATAAACACGCAGACCTGGCTTTGAAATACGTTTCAAGTTAGTAATGACACGTTCACCATTTTGTCCATATTTCAAGAATACACGTACAATTCCTTGCTTGTCATCTTCAACAACTTCAACATTTTTCACAAAACCTTCACGTTTAAGAATGTCTGCAATGCCTTTTTTGATATTTGATGCAGGAACTTCAAGAACATCGTGACGAGCTTGATTAGCATTACGAATACGTGTCAAAAAGTCTGCAATTGGGTCAGTCATAACCATTTATTTTTCTCCTTACTAGTAGTTTGAAAACTCACTTGCTAGTTAAAATTTGATACAAAGAGTCGTAAAAACCAGCGACAACAAAATAACATGATTTTTCGAAGCGATCTTTTCTCAAATCACATTTCCATCACAGCTGCTTTTACGCTCTTACACCTTATATTACCAAGAAGCTTTAGTAACTCCTGGGATTTGACCTTTATAAGCCAACTCACGGAAGCAAACACGGCAAAGTTTAAACTTGCGGTAAACAGAATGTGGGCGGCCACAACGTTCGCAACGAGTATAAGCTTGCGTAGAGAACTTCGCCTTGCGGTGGTTCTTAGCAATCATAGATTTTTTAGCCATTTACGTTTTACCTCCTATTTTTATTTAGCAAAAGGCATTCCAAGACCTGCTAATAATTCACGTGATTCTTCATCAGTGTTAGCAGTCGTTACAATGACAATGTCCATACCACGTACTTTATCAACATCATCAAAGTTAATTTCTGGGAAAATCAATTGCTCTTTAACACCAAGTGTGTAGTTACCACGTCCATCAAAAGACTTAGTTGGAACTCCGTGGAAGTCACGAACACGTGGAAGAGATACTGATACCAGTTTATCCAAGAATTCGTACATGCGTTCGCCACGCAAAGTTACCTTGGCACCAATAGCTACACCTTCACGAAGGCGGAAGCCGGCAATTGATTTCTTAGCTTTAGTAATCAACGGTTTTTGACCCGAAATCAAAGCTAGTTCAGCAGCGGCTTTTTCAAGATTTTTAGCATTATTTACTGCATCACCCACACCCATATTAAGAACAATTTTCTCAACTTTAGGTACGGCCATAATTGATGAGTAGTTAAATTTTTCTGACAAAGCAGGAACTACTTCGTTAGTATATTTTTCTTTAAGACGATTAGCCATTTACACTCTTTCTCCTTTCCTTCGTGATTAATCAAGCACTTCGCCTGATTTTTTGTTGTAGCGTACTTTTTTACCGTCTACAAATTTATAACCCACACGACCGGCAACGCCGTTCTTGTCAAGGACTTGAACGTTTGATACATGGATTGGAGCTTCTTTTTCAATAATAGCTCCTTGAGGGTTTTCGTTGTTAGGTTTTTGGTGTTTTTTAATCATAGCAACACCTTCAACCACAACCTTATTAACTTTTGGCAAAGCTTTAAGAACGACAGCTTCAGTGCCCTTGTCTTTACCAGCAATAACGCGAACTTTATCGCCTTTTTTTACAAACATCGAGTTTATTCTCCTATATTTTTCTTACGCCCTCAACAGGGCACCCTAACCTAAAATTAGGGGACTAAGTTTGTTTACAAATAGCCAGAAATTAAAGAACTTCTGGAGCCAATGACACGATACGCATGTAACCACCTTCACGCAATTCACGTGCTACAGGACCAAAGATACGAGTCCCACGAGGTGTCTTATCATCACGAATCAATACCGCAGCATTATCATCAAATTTGATGTATGAGCCATCTGGACGACGAGCGCCAGATTTTGTACGAACAATAACAGCTTTAACAACATCACCTTTTTTAACTGCTCCACCAGGCGCAGCTTGTTTGACAGTAGCCACGATTACGTCGCCAATATTAGCGAATTTACGCCCTGAACCACCAAGAACTTTAATAGTCAAGATTTCACGAGCACCGCTATTATCAGCAACTTTCAAGCGACTTTCTTGTTGAATCATTTCAAATGTCTCCTTCTAGTTTGATTAGATAATAACAGCTTCTTCAACGACTTCTACAAGACGGAAATGTTTTGTAGCTGATAGCGGACGAGTTTCCATGATGCGAACGATGTCACCTGTTTTAGCAACATTATTTTCATCATGAGCTTTATATTTTTTAGAATAGTTGATACGCTTACCATAGACTGGGTGGTTACGTTTTGTTTCAACTATAACTGTGATCGTTTTATCCATCTTGTCTGAGACGACACGCCCAACAAGAGTTCTACGTTGATTACGTTCCATTATTTGAAAACTCCTTTCCCAATCTATTATTTCATTTCAGATTGTACTGTTTTAACACGTGCAATCTGTTTTTTAACTTCATTCAAGCGAGCAGTTTGATCAAGCTGACCTGCAGCTGCTTGGAAACGAAGGTCAAAAAGTTCCTTTTTGAGTTCACTTTCCTTCTTAGCAAGTTCTTCTTGAGACAAGCCACGAAGCTCAGCGACAAACTCTTTGATTTCTTTAAGTTTCATGTCTTCTCCTTACTCTGCTTCACGCTTAACGAATTTAGTTTTAACTGGTAATTTATGGCTAGCCAAACGAAGTGCTTCACGGGCAACTTCTTCTGGAACACCAGCAATTTCAAACATCACTTTACCGCGTTTGACTGGTGCTACCCAACCTTCTGGCGCACCTTTACCAGATCCCATACGTACACCGATCGCTTTGGCAGTGTATGATTTGTGTGGGAAGATCTTGATCCAAACTTTACCACCACGTTTCATATAACGCGTCATAGCGATACGGGCAGCCTCAATTTGACGGTTAGTGATCCAGTGACTAGTTGTAGCTTGAAGACCAAATTCTCCAAATGCAACTTCCTTACCACCTTTTGCTTCACCGCGCATTTTACCACGAAATTCACGACGGTGTTTAACACGTTTAGGTACTAACATCTGTTATTTGCCTCCTTTAGTGTTTTTACGAGCTGGAAGCACTTCCCCACGATAGATCCAAACTTTAACCCCAAGTTTACCGTAAGTAGTGTCTGCTTCTTCCCAAGCATAATCGATATCTGCACGGAGAGTATGAAGAGGAACAGTTCCTTCTGAATAGCCCTCAGCACGGGCGATATCTGCACCATTCAAACGACCAGAAACTTGAGTCTTAATCCCCTTAGCTCCCGCACGCATTGAACGTTGGATAGCTTGTTTTTGTGCACGACGGAAGGCAACACGTTGCTCCAATTGACGAGCAATATTTTCACCTACCAAGTGTGCGTCCAAATCAGGTGCTTTGATTTCAACAATGTTGATGTGAACTTGTTTACCAGTCAACTTGTTCAATTTAGCACGAAGGGCATCAACGTTTGACCCACCTTTACCGATAACCATACCAGGCTTAGCGGTGTGAAGTGAAACGATAACTTTGTTTACAGCGCGTTCAATTTCAATAGTTGAAACAGACGCATCTGCCAATTCTTTATTAATGAACTTGCGGATTGCCAAATCTTCATGAAGGTAATCAGCGTATTCTTTTTCAGCATACCATTTCGCATCCCAATCACGGATGATTCCGACGCGCATACCAATTGGATGTACTTTTTGACCCACGATTTTACCTCCTTATTTTTCTGCGACAACTACAGTGACATGAGTTGTACGTTTATTAATTGGTGAAGCTGATCCTTTGGCACGTGGACGGAAACGTTTCATAGTTGGTCCTTCATTTGCAAAAGTTTCAGATACTACCAAGTTAGCTTTTTCCAAACCAAAGTTATTTTCAGCATTTGCGATTGCAGAGTTAAGAGTTTTCTCAACTATGCGTGCAGCTTTGTTTGGTGTGAATTTTAAGATTGCAATTGCATCGGCAACGTTCTTACCACGGATAAGATCAAGAACAAGACGTGTTTTACGAGGTGAAACACGCACTGTACGAGCCATTGCTTTAGCTGAAGTAATTTCTGCCATTGTGTCCTCCTCCTATTAACGACGTGTTTTCTTATCGTCTGCTGCGTGACCTTTGTAAGTACGAGTTGGTGCAAATTCACCAAGCTTGTGACCTACCATGTCTTCTTGGATGTAAACTGGTACATGTTTACGACCATCATACACAGCGATAGTGTAACCGATAAAACTTGGAAAGATCGTTGAGCGACGAGACCAAGTTTTGATAACTTTTTTCTTTTCTTCGTTAGCTTGAGCTTCGACTTTTTTCATCAAATGCTCATCGACGAAAGGTCCTTTTTTAAGACTGCGTCCCATGTTATTTATTTCTCCTTTAATAATTAACCACAGCGGCTTGTGGAATGATCTTCGCACTACCGAGCTGGCGGATGATTTTAATATTATTTCTCGTTACGACGACGAACAATCAGTTTGTCAGATTTCGCTTTTTTGCTACGAGTTTTAAGACCAAGAGCAGGTTTACCCCATGGAGTTGATGGTGATTTACGACCAACCGGAGCTTTACCTTCACCACCACCGTGCGGGTGATCGTTAGGGTTCATTACAGAACCACGAACAGTTGGACGAATACCTTTCCAACGGCTACGACCTGCTTTACCGAGGTTTACAAGCGATTGTTGCTCGTTCCCCACAGTACCAATAGTAGCACGGCAAGTAGCAAGAATCATACGAACCTCACCTGACTGCAAGCGAACAAGAACATACTTACCTTCTTGACCAAGCACTTGAGCAGACGTACCAGCAGCACGTACCAGTTCTCCTCCCTTACCAGGTTTCAGTTCAATATTATGAATAACAGTACCTACTGGGATATTTGCAAGTGGTAGCGCATTACCAACCTTGATATCTGCTTCTGGCCCAGAGACAATACGTTGTCCCACTTCAAGACCCTTAGGAGCGATGATATAGGCTTTTACACCATCGGTGTAGTGTACAAGAGCGATGTTTGCAGTACGATTTGGATCATATTCGATTGTTTTAACAACTGCTTCAACATCATCTTTGTTACGCTTGAAGTCGATAACACGATAATGACGCTTATGTCCACCACCGTGGTGGCGAACTGTAATACGACCGTTGTTGTTACGGCCAGCAGTTTTGCTAAGCGGTGCCAACAATGATTTCTCAGGAGTGTTTGTTGTGATTTCAGAAAAATCCAAAGAAGTCATGTTACGACGACCGTTTGTCGTTGGTTTATATACTTTAATACCCACGATTGATTCCTCCTTAGATTATTCGGCTTCTGCCGCAGCAAACAACTCGATAGCTTTAGAATCAGCAGTAAGAGTGATGATTGCTTTTTTTGTTTTACTTGTAAAGCCAACATAACGACCCATGCGTTTTTCTTTTGGCTTCACATTTACAGTGTTAACACTAGCTACCTTAACACCATCAAACGCAGCTTCGACAGCTTGTTTGATCAGGAGTTTGTGCGCACGTGTGTCAACTTCAAATGTATATTTACCAGCTTCAAGTTCCACCATTGTTTTTTCGGTGATGACTGGCTTTTTGATTACGTCATACAAATTCATTATGCAAGAACCTCCTCAATGGTAGAGATCGCCTCTTTAGTAATAAGAAGTTTATCCGCATTCGCAATATCAAGAACACTCGCTGTAGTTGCTGTAGCAACCGTTACATTAGGGATGTTACGAGCTGATAAAGCAGCAAATTCATTTTCTTCTTCTACAACAACAAGAACTTTTGAATCGATGCTAAGCGCACTAAGCACCTTAGCAAATTCAGCTGTTTTTGGTGCAGCGAAGCTAAGTGCATCAACTGCAACAAACTTTTCATCAGCTACTTTTGCTGACAACACTGATTTCAGCGCAAGGCGACGAACTTTTTGCGGGAATTTGTAAGCATACGAGCGAGGTGTTGGACCAAAAACAACACCACCACCACGCCATTGTGGAGAGCGGATCGATCCTTGACGAGCACGCCCAGTACCTTTTTGGCGCCATGGTTTACGACCGCCGCCAGATACTGCTGAACGGTTTTTAACCGCATGAGTACCTTGGCGAAGGCTAGCACGTTGGCTAATAATTACATCGAACACTACAGATTCGTTTGGCTCAATGCCAAAGATAGCATCGTTCAATTCAACTGTGCTTACCTCTTTACCAGTTTGGTCAAATAGTTTTACGTTTGCCATTTTAACTGTTTTTCTCCTTTCTCATTATTTAGCAGATTTCACTGCAGTTTTGATAGTGATAAGAGATTTCTTAGCACCCGGTACATTACCTTTAATCAAGATAACATTTTTCTCTGGTACAACTTGTGCAACTTCAAGATTTTGAATAGTCACACGATTGCCACCCATACGCCCAGCCAAGTGTTTGTTTTTAAACACACGGTTAGGTGCAACAGGTCCCATTGAACCAGGACGACGATGGTAACGAGAACCATGCGCCATAGGCCCACGAGATTGCCCATGACGCTTGATAGCACCTTGGAAACCTTTACCTTTAGTTGTACCTGTTACATCAACAACATCTCCTGCTTCGAATTGTTCAACAGTAAGTTCTGAACCAACTTCCAAGCCTTCAATGTTTTTGAATTCACGAATGAAGCGCTTAGGAGCCGTATTAGCCTTTGCTACGTGACCTTGGGCAGGTTTGTTACTCAATACTTCACGCTTGTCATCAAAACCAACTTGAACAGCTGCATAACCATCTGTTTCAACAGTTTTTACTTGAAGAACCACATTTGGCGCCGCTTCGATGACTGTTACAGGGATGAATTCGCCTGATTCAGTGAAGATCTGAGTCATTCCCACTTTTTTCCCTAAGATTCCTTTTGTCATGAGAAAATATTTCCTTTACTTTATTTTTTAAAAAGTTTTTAACGAGCGTTTTTCATGCTCAGATTAAGATGCAAAAGACGTCAAACTCATCGCAAAAATAGGAAATCTGACAAAGAAACGTTTGTTTCTAAGAAGATTTATCTTTTTTTGCACAGAGTTTAGCCTGTGCTCAATTTATTTGAAATCAAATTAAAGTTTGATTTCAACATTGACACCACTTGGAAGATCTAACTTCATCAGAGCATCAACAGTTTTTTGCGTAGGATTCACAATGTCAATAAGACGTTTGTGAGTACGCATTTCAAATTGTTCACGCGAATCTTTATATTTGTGAGTCGCACGAATAACAGTGTAGAGACTACGTTCGGTAGGCAACGGAATTGGACCGGCAACGGATGCGCCCGTACGAGTTGCAGTTTCTACGATTTTTTCTGCCGCAGTATCCAGCGTACGATGTTCATATGCTTTCAAGCGGATACGAATTTTTTTATTTGCCATCTTTTCTCCTCTCGTCTATTTACGATAATAGGCTAGCTCCTCAAGAAAACCGATACGCAGCCGCGTGGCAATGCAGCCGAGCGTGTCGCAACCTCTTGTATCATAGCTAAGAGCTGTAATTTACAGCACCATAGTATATTAACATAAATACCAACGCTTGACAAGCTTTTTCACCTCTTTTAATTACTATTATAAGTACTTTTAAGCTCCCTATAAAAATCAAAAAGAGCTCCATTAGAGCTCTCTGAACAGTTTGACTCTCCCAATAATGAGTGTCGCCTTAAATAAATTGGATACCTCCGTCTATCTGAACGGATTGACCGGTCATATAATCCGACTTAGTCGATGCTAAATAAGAAACGTAGTTGGCAACATCAGCTGGTGTTTGTACACGGCCCATGGTAATCATCTTAGAATATTGCTCTAAGTATTGACCCTTTTGTCCCCCTTTAAGTTCAACCATCTTTTCATCAATCAGGTCCCACATATCAGTTCCGACAATGCCTGGACAGTAGGCATTAACTGTTATATGCTCTTGTCCCAATTCTTTCGCAGCCGCTTGCGTTAGCCCACGAACAGCAAACTTAGTAGAAGAGTAAGCACCCAAAAGATCAAACGCAACGTGACCAGCTATACTGGAAGCATTGATAATCTTACGAATTTTTTCTCCATCATTTTGTTTGCGAAATTGTTCTGTTGCTGCCTGAATCCCAAACAGAGTACCAAAAACATTGATTCTGAAAATCTTGTCCAATTCTTCCTCAGTTTCTTCTTGAAGTGTTTTAATTTGAGCAATTCCAGCATTATTGACATAGACATCTAATCGGCCAAACTCTGAAACTGCCTTTTCAACAAATTTAGAGTGGTCTTCCTTTTTAGAAACATCGCCAACAACAAAACTTGCTTTATAACCTCGGGAAGTCATTTCATCAGCTGTCGCCTTAGCAACCGCTTCATCTAAATCCGCAACAATAACTGCAAATCCATCTTGGCAAAGCTGACTAACAATGCCCTGCCCGATTCCTCGACCTCCACCTGTAACAACTGCGACACGAGTTTCAACTGTCATAATAACACTCCTTTCATTTTAGTGCCGGAGACAAGTTTAAAAACTTCCCACGGCACTGTTCAACAACCTTTACACCGCCATTTTATACATTATAGGAAGCGCTGTCAATCGCTAAGCGAAGCCTTTATGTTATTTAATTCTTCAAAAAATTTACATTTTTATAACATAAATAGAGAAGAAGAAATCGAAAAGCATTATCAACCAGAGTCGCCAACCAAATACCTGCCAAACCATAATTTAGCACACCTACCATCAGATATCCAAGACCAATCCTGATGATCCACATACCAAAACTAGTCGCATAAAAAGGGAGTTTAGGTCTTCCTAACCCTTGCCAGATCGCTGTATAAATCAATGTTCCAGCAGTTACTAAACCACCAATAAAAGAATAGAAAATAACTACTCCACTATAAGCCATAACACGGTTATCACTCGTAAAGAGACCTGATAGCTGACCTCCCAAAAGAAAGATACAACCACCAACGATCATCATTAGAAAAGCCGCTATCCAGTAGCTTTCACGAGCAATTTGCCTCAAGGAGCGATAATCCTCTTGTCCCAAGCTATGAGCCACCAAAATAACGGTTGCTGTAGCCACACCCATACCTGGCATATAATTAAATTGGGTCAAGGTCTCTCCAATAGCATTACCAGCAACAGCCCTGGTTCCTAAACCAACAATCAAGCTAACAATTATGACATCACCTGCCCTCATCATCAACCTTTCTCCTGAAGCAGGAAGAACCAATTTGAGTAACTCTTCATTTCTAAAACGACTATTTCTAATCCCTCGTATATCCAATTTAGTTGACTGCCAAAGAATCAGCGTTCCAATCAAGCGTGATAAAACTGTTGAAAATGCCACTCCTGATATGCCCCAATGAAAAACAAATACTGACAAAGAAGACAGTAAAGCATTTAAAAGATTGGAAAAAAGACTGACATACATAGAAATCTTGGCACGCCCTTGGGCTCTTAAGATACTCCCCAAGACCGTCATCAATCCTAAAAATAAAACTCCCCCACCGACAATAGCTAAATATTCTCCGCCTGCCTGACTAACATTTTGGGACGTCCCCAATAGGTTCAAAAGACTGTTGCCAGCAAAGATTGACAAAAATCCCAAAAGAACCGTTAAAACAATCGTTAATAAAAGAGCATCCCAACTATTTTTTTTAGCTAATAATCGCTCCTTTGCTCCCAGATTTTTTGCTATTAAACTAGCAACAGCACTACCTAAAGCAATCAAGATTGCTTGATAGACAGCTAGGATATTATTAGCAACTGATACCCCTGATACTGCTACAATACCAACCTGTGCAACCAGATAATTATCAACTACTCCCATTAGCATTTGCAAAAGATTCTCAACCATAGCTGGCAGAGCAATTTTCAAAATTTGTTTATAATGTTTCATTTCTATAAATAAAAAAGCCAATTGGCCTTTTCTCATACTCCTAGATACTCCTCTACAGCTTTTTGCATATCAGCTGTAGCGACAACTGTTCTATGACGAACCTTAGCAGATTCTAAACCATCCACCGCCTTAGGGATAATTACTCCTGATAGATCATGGAGCTTTTTAACCGCCTCAAAATCATCAGTAAGTGCTTCACCCTCTACAGCCTCAACAACAACACGCGGAAACTTGTAAGGGCTAGCCGTCGAAGCAATCACCGCAGGAGTTTGATCACCAGTTCGCTCCTTATAACTACGATAAACTGCTGAAGCTACCGCCGTATGAGGGTCCTCAATATAGTTCGTTGCCTTATAGATACGCTTAATCTCTGTTGCTGTATCATCTTCTGTTGCATAGCCCGCCTCAAACAAGTCGAGAATTTCAGGCTTAATGGCCTCCAAATGATATTCTCCTTTTGTAGCTAAATCTTCCATTAAGGCTTTGGTTTTTGCGGCGTCATTATTGAGCAAATGAAAAATCAAACGCTCCAAATTAGAAGATACTAAAATATCCATAGACGGACTACTAGTCACTTTGAAGCCTCGCTTCTTATCATAAACACTGGTTTCAAAGAAATCTGTCAAGACCTTATTTTCATTGGAAGCACAGATTAGTTTATTAATCGGAACACCAATCTCACGCGCATAATAAGCCGCTAAAATATTCCCAAAGTTACCCGTAGGTACCGTTATATTAATCCTGTCACCATTTTTGATCTGACCAGACTTAACCAGTTGAGCATAAGCATAAACGTAATAAACAATTTGAGGAACCAAGCGTCCAATATTCATTGAATTTGCTGAAGAAAGCTGCATATGATGATCTAACAGTTTTTGACGAAGTTCTGAATCATTAAACATACGCTTAACATCCGTTTGAGCGTCATCAAAATTCCCCTCAATAGCTACGACATGCGTATTATCCCCAACTTGGGTCGTCATTTGTAACTCCTGAATTTTACTAACGCCCCCTTTGGGATAAAAAACAATAATCTCAGTACCTGGAACATTCGCAAATCCTGCCATAGCTGCCTTCCCAGTATCACCAGAAGTTGCTGTCAATATGACAATCTTATTATCAACCCCTTGTTTTTTAGCTGATGTGGTCAACAAATAAGGCAAGATAGACAAAGCCATATCTTTAAAAGCAATAGTCGACCCATGGAACAGTTCTAAATTATACTGACCATTTAAAGCTACCAAAGGAGCGATAACAGGCGTATCAAACTTATCATCATAAGCATGACTAATACAATAATCTAGCTCCTCACTCGTGAAATCATCCAAAAATCCGGATAAAACCAACTTAGCAATAGCTTGATAACTAGAGTTTTTCAACTGTGCAAAATCTAAGCTTATTTCTGGTACCTCCAATGGTGTAAAAAGTCCACCGTCAATCGCCAATCCCTGCAAAATTGCTTGGCTAGCTGTTACTTTATTTCGAGCATCACGGGTTGATTGATAAAGAAGTGTCATCGTTAAATCCTCTTTTTGCTAGTATTTGCTGTATTATATCACAATTTTCAGATAATTTCTTTTTAACTTCATAAATAAAAAGGTATAGAACCACACCTATACCTTTTTATTCTTTATTGGCTCGGGATTCATCACCCTCTTCATCTGTAAAAGTTAATCCATCAGAATCCTTATCATAGGAAAGCTTTTGACCCTTTTTAAAATCTCCTAGTTCACTATCTTGATTGACTTTTGTAATCTCAATTTTTCTTTGAACACGGTCAACCTTACCTTCAAACAAAGTTCCTGTCACCTGTCCAGTATCCGAATCATAGCTCAAACCTGTCTCTTCAACCTCATCAGACAAAGTCTTTTCAAAGCCTTTTTCATCGTAGTCATCATTCATAATAAGGGTATTCATCAGATAATCCCATTCATCATCTGTAAATGTATCCTCATATAATATATTTTGTGAACTATAGTTCTCTTTGATTTTCTTGTAAAAATCATCATAGACCACTGAATAAGTGACCTTGGCTGTTAACTTATCATCTTCGACAACGAAATCTACTTGATCTTTCTTAGTAAAATCTGAATACTTAACGTCACTATTATGGTCAAATCCAGTGTCACGAAGGCTCGAACTCAAATCTTTACTGAGCTCTTTAGACTTATAAGTTCCCTCAATATTTCCAGATAATACTCTAAAAAGAAAGAGACCTGCAATCACAACGATAACAGCAAGAACAATACCCGAGATAATCCAGGCAATACGCTTACCATTATATGGCTTTTTAGTCACCATAGTATTAGGAGCAAATCCAGCTGAACCTGCCATTGTTTCTTGTGAAACATTTTGATACGCTTGCTGTACAGGCTGTCCTTGCCCACCTACAAAAGTAGAATTTGGCATACCTTGTTGAGGTAAAGACTGACCAGGTACAACAGGACTAGTCGGTTGAGAAGGCATTGCTTGTGTAACAGTATTACCACCTACCATTTGTTGAGGCATCGTTGGATTAGACTGTGATTGTGGTGCAGTAGAGGGCTGTTTAGACTGTCCCTCTACAGGGTTATTCGATAATTCATCATTCGACATGGACGATCTCCTTCAAAACTCCTTCATCTAAATGACAGGACAAAATACCCACGTTAGCATTTAGAATAATTTAAGTTAATCCTACCATGCTTTTTGGAGGCTGTCAATCTTATTTTAGGCAACAAAAAAGAGTAAAACTTTTGTTCTCCTTCCCCTCTCAATAACAAAAAATTGAGCTTAGGAACTATCCCAAACTCAACTTTACTCATTTATAAAACATAATAACATCAGAGGCCTTGGCATTATTTTTACCTTTAATACCAACACCATCAGTCTTTTTATCATACGACAGATAGTCCCCTTCAGAGAGTTTCAAATTTTTCAGTTCTGTATCCTTGGCTTCACCACTCATAAAGGCCTTATTGACTGACGTAAGCTGAATACGGTGTGTTAACGGACTTATCCTTCCTTTAAAAACAGTAGCAGATACTTTCCCTGTTTCATCATCGTAAGTCATACCACTTCCCTTAAGATTATCAGAAATACTAGTATCTATGCGGTTTAAAACCTCAGTTTTGCTTGGCAATCCTTTTTGAGCTTCTGCACGAGTATCAGAAGGTAAAGAACTCAATCCCTTGCTGACTTCTTTTTGATACTCCGTATACAAGGTTTCTCGATTAAATGTATAAGCTACCCCCATAGATACACGATCATCTTTTATTTTTAGATCAACTTTTACATCTTTAAATAACTTACTTGCGTCAATATCAGAGCCGTAATCTGACAGATCATCGTCATCGTTCTTTGAAAGAGAATCTATAATATCTTTTTCCACATCAGCTGCACGATAAACCACCGTCACTCCATTCGACGGACCCTTAATATCACCTGCACGATACCAGTAAAAACCACCAACTAATGCCACTAAACACAGCACAACAAAGAGTGGCAGAAGAATTTTCCAGATTTTTCCTTTTTTCTTCGGCTTTGCTCCTCCTCTATTATCCTGTCTATATCTTACTGGTTGATTTTGTAATTCATTTTCCATAAGCGTCTCCGTTCTTAATGATTACTGATATACTATCGTTTCTCATCTCTTGTGTCAATAAATTACCCACCATTCAGCTTCTAGATTGACCTTTTGAAGGTTTTTTTGCTGCTTCAGCTATAGCCGATTGGATAGTCTTAACATATAATTCTGCACCAGAAGCTTTTGAATAATGAACACCATCTGACCCACCCCATATATCGGGATTATCTTGAGCCGTTTGATACCAATCAGCAACCGTTACAAAATCATAATCTTTTTGGAGACCTAGCTCATAATCACGAATTTCTGACATCTTTTCATTATTATGTGAATCATAAGGAGTCACAATAACGAGTCGATGTCCCTTAGGGATATTGTCAATAAATAACTGCAATTCTGTATCGTAATTATCAGGTGAGTTCACCCCAATAGCCAACACAATGGTCTTAGGAAGATAGCCCGACTTAATATTAGTCTCTAATATATCAAAAGCAGCATCAAACCCTCTACTTTCTTGGGCATCAACCACAGCATCAGACATCAAATCATCAAAAGCAGACTGCGAACCCAAGGTCACAGAATCACCAATAACCAAGACTTCATTGATCGCTTTCAAATCTCCAGCTGTTCGCTGATTAGTCAAGATCATACTATTTCTAGACTGCTTGAGTGAGTTCACCAAATTCGTATTAGCATTATGACCCAACTTAGGCGCAAACAAACTAATAGAAACCGTGATCAAAACCAGACCAGCTACAAGAGCTGTGATCCAGCGTTTATATGGCTTCAAATTAACAGGAAGATTAAACACTTTAGGATTCTTACCTGCTAATAAAGGTTCAATCACATAAAATGACAGCGATGCAAATAGAGTTGACAATATAAATGTCAATAAGCTGGCCCAACCATTAGACATGAGCTGTGAAAAAATGATATAAAACGGCCAATGAAATAAATATATTCCATAACTTATATCCGAAAAGAAAGTAATGATCCTAGGCTCATCAATATCGGATAATTTTTCATGTAAAACTCTAGCTGAAAAAATCATCGAGTAGATCAATAAACCAGCTATAGCAAATCCAAATAAATAAGTGACCCTAGCATCAAATTGCAAAAGAAAACCTAGTCCCAACAACAAAAGAAAACTTCCTACAAATTGTAACAATGTCCTATTCGTTGTCCATCTCAATATAGTTCTCTTAAAGCGATTAGGGAGGTCCGATATCCCAGATAAAGTAGCTCCAATAGCTCCTATATAAAAAAGGTAGCTATGGCTAAAAGTAGAAAAATAAAGAATAGAATAATTGGCTTTATCTACCAAAAAACTTCCAATAAACATTGTTAAATAGCCTATCAAAGATAGAACCATAGAGGACATAAAAATAGCCCCTCTAAAACCACTTTTTGATAGCCTACGCTTAGCCAAAGCCCAAGCAAGAATACCCCAAAAAATATAAAAATGAACTTCTACAGCAAGACTCCAAGTATGTAAAAAGAGATGTGGACTAGCTTGATTCTCGTAATTATTTCCTGCAAAGATCTCATACCAATTTGTCATAAAGCCAAGACTAGCTGTAATTTGCTGACCGATACCAGCAATAAAATCATTTCTGATTAATAAAACAAATGGCATAGTAACTAAGACCATTATCACAAGAGGGGGAAAGATTCGATAAAATCTACGTCTAAAAAATCCTAATAGATCAATCGTTTTCTTTCTATCGTATTCATCAATCAATAAAGCTGTAATAAGATATCCCGAGAAAACAAAGAAAACATCCACACCAATAAAACCTCCAGGAAGGAAGGTTTTAAAAAAATGATAAAGTAAAACTAGTAATAAACCAGTCACACGGATAAAAGAAAACCATTTAATTCTCATTTTTGATAAATACCTTGCTTATATTCCCCTTCATAACGCTTCCCATCGCTCGTTATTAAAGTACCACGACCATCAGCTACTCCCTTTGAAAATTCACCTTCATAGCGCCAACCATCCTTGGACGTATAAGTGCCACGACCATCAATTTTGCCATTAATAAAGTTGCCTGTATAACGATCTCCATTATCAAAGGTTAATGTTCCTCGACCATTCATTTTGTTGTTTTTAACTTTACCGACATAAACAATTTTTTGATGATCAAAGGTCAATTTTTTAGTAAAGCCAAACGGCATTAGCCAGACTGATAAAGCACAGACTAAAATGACAGCAACTATAGCAATTTCTACTTGCTGTCGACTAATTTTTGACCAGTCAGTATTTTTCATTTATTGATCTCCTCACAATAACCACTAAGACTTCTCTATCAATCTCAAAACTATACAAATATAGTCAAAAAAGTAATTTAGTAATCTCAGCTTTAACTCTATAGCCTCTCCAAACAACTAATTTATCTCGTCTCTAAAAAGCATCTAACTATAGACAATCTATCAAATACCTAATAAGCAGATAAGACGAATGCGTTACCATTATAACATAGAGATTACAAAAACTTGAGAGCTCTACTTATTTTTTAACGAAATACCCAAGTGCTTGTAAGCTTTCTCTGTTGCCACACGCCCAGAACGAGTACGCATGATGAAGCCTTTTTGAATCAAATAAGGCTCATACATGTCTTCCACAGTATCTCTTTCTTCAGCAATGTTTATCGACAAAGTACCAATGCCAACTGGACCGCCATTATACATCTCAATCATCGTGCGTAAAATTTTCTGATCGATATAATCCAACCCTTCGCTATCAACATCTAACATTGTCAAAGCTTCATCAGCAATATGATTATCAATAATACCATTACCAATTATTTGAGCATAATCCCGAACCCTCTTTAATAGACGATTAGCTATTCGAGGAGTTCCCCGGCTTCTCTTAGCTAATTCGACAGCTGCTTCATGAGTGATATCAGCCTCAAAGATATCTGCCGTACGCTCAATAATTTCAGTTAGGTCCTTATCTTCATAATATTCCATATGCCCATTGATACCAAAACGAGCACGCAAAGGATTAGACAACATACCCGCACGCGTAGTTGCTCCAATCAAGGTGAATGGCGGAAGATCTAGATGGACACTCCTACTAGCTTCCCCCGATCCAATCATAATATCGATATAAAAATCTTCCATAGCACTATACAAGACTTCTTCAATCGCCATCGGCATCCGATGAATCTCATCAATAAATAGAACATCACCAGGCTCAAGTTCATTTAAAATAGCAACTAAATCTCCAGCTTTTTCAATAGCCGGTCCCGATGTCTGCTTCAAATTAACACCCAATTCGTTAGCAATAACAAAAGCCATAGTTGTCTTTCCCAACCCAGGAGGACCATATAAAAGGGTATGATCTAAAACTTCATCCCTCAAGCGAGCCGCTTCAATAAAAATAGACAATTGCTCTTTGACCTTATCCTGACCGATATATTCTTTAAAATTATGCGGACGCAGACTACGTTCAACCTGATCCTCATTTTCTAACATTTCATCATCTAAAATTCTACTCATAACATCATTATAACATAAAAGTCTTTGAGCAAATTAGAAGGATCCCACGCTCCAATCAAAATAAAAGCACCCATAGGGCAAACCCTTGGGTGCTTTGAAATATTGATATAAAGCCGTTCTTAACGTTTTGAGAACTGACTAGCTTTACGTGCTTTCTTAAGACCTGGTTTCTTACGTTCAACCATACGAGCATCACGTGTAAGAAGACCTGCACGCTTCAATGAATCGCGAAAATCTGGATCCACTTGAAGTAATGCACGTGCAATACCGTGACGGATTGCACCTGATTGACCCGCATAACCACCACCTACAACATTTACATGAACATCATAGGAACCTGCAGTTGAAGTAACTGCAAATGGTTGGTTAATGACTAAACGTAAATCTGCATGTGGAATGTATTCTTCTACATCTTTTTTGTTAACTGTGATTTTACCTGTACCTGGAGTCAAGCGAACGCGAGCAACCGCATTTTTACGACGTCCAGTACCTGTGTATTGAGCTTGTACCATAAGTTATACCCCTTTCCTCTTAGATAAGACCTGAGATGTCAAGTACTTCAGGTTTTTGCGCAGCATGTGTATGCTCATCACCAACGAAGACTTTCAATTTCATTCCTTGTGCACGTCCAAGAGTATTGTGTGGAAGCATACCCTTAACCGATTTTTCAATCAAACGAACCGCATTCTTCGAACGCAATTCACCAGCAGAGATTTGCTTCAATCCACCTGGATACATTGAGTGAGTATAGTAAATTTTATCAGTTGCTTTTTTACCAGTCAATTTAACTTTCTCAGCATTGATGACAATAACAAAGTCACCTGTATCAGTATGAGGGGTAAATGTTGGTTTGTTCTTACCACGAAGAACACTTGCAACTACTGCAGAAAGACGCCCGAGTGGCACATCAGTAGCATCTACAACGTACCACTTACGCTCAACTTCACCTGGCTTAGCCATGTATGTTGTTTTATTCATGATTTCTCCTATATTAACGTTTTTGTTTACAAAGTGGATGTTCCGGTCCACACAATATTCCAAAGCTTTCCGGGGCTTCTGAAATGGGGTAAACAATACCGATGATTATCATACCAAATTTAATCCTACCAAGTCAAGTCAATTCCCTTTACTTTCTCCATATTTATAAAATTTATTCTAAAAATAGATCTAATCTTCGAAGTCATCAAATTCAATTTTGATATCTCTAATAAATGAATTTTTACCTTTAAAAGAAACACCTGTCATTAATAGCATTAATTTATTGAAATCTTCTTTATCCAATTTAAGCTTCAACTCTTTTAACTTGTCTTTTAATGCCAAGTAATCAGCAGTATCCATCTTATTATCAGAAATTTGATGTCCCAATTCAAAGATCTCTTCATAAATCATTTTATCAAATAGCCTTTTCTGCGCCGCCTGTTTCCTCAGATTATCCTTAACATAGCTTCCAAACCTAATTTTGAAAAAACCTCTTAATTTGTCATAATCCTCGATTAAACTAGGATTTTTCTGTAACAATTTAAAAAGTACAATCTGAGCTTCCTGCTGCCAGTCATCTTTTGACCATAACTTTAGATAATAGTCTCGCGACAACTTACCAACAATACCTTTAACAGCATTATATGCATCAATAAAATCTTGTTCATCCATAAATAAAACCCCTTCAGTTAGAATGAGCTTACCATCCTCTAGACTAACAAACATCCTCCGCTCATCTTCGGAATAAGCAATATCAAATTCATCGAAAGCATCGTCATCACAAAATAGAGCATTATAGTCAGAGTAGTGATCAAATATTTTCTTAAGTTTCTTAGATTTCATAAAGTTTCCTCATTTCTTTAATAATGTTCTTTATTATCCTATATTTTTTGATAAGTCTGCAGTAACATGAATAACACCACAAAAAATCAAAAAATACATTACACTTATTTATTCGAATTTATTTTAAAAAAATAGCAAAACATTAAAAATAACATAAAAAAGACATGTAGCTGTCAATTTTTCATAAATTTTTGCTAAATTAAAGATTTTTTTAATCTTTATCGCTGCTAGAAAACTATCTCATTAATAAAATAAATTTCATTCAACATTTGGCAGAAAAACAAATAATGTTCGAACCCAAAATCGCTTCATATAGAAAGCAAAGGAGATCACAAAAACTAATGAAAGGGGCTAACTAACCATAAAAGAATACTACTTTCTCAAAAATAATAGTAAGAAATATTTGACTTCAAAAGAATTAACCAATGCACACAAAAAATCCCCAGCATATTAAACATCAAAAAAGATAAAATCAACTTATAGCACTAATCAATAAAATTAGCTCACAAAAAAGTTCATTTGAATAGCCTGTAAGCAACCAAACAGTATTATTCAAATGAACCCTTAAAATTATAACGCTAAAAGCCCTTATTTACAAGACAGTATAAAAATTCTTACATTACACTTAAATTACGCACATGCTTCACAATCCAAACCACGCTTATTTACATAGAAAATATCTAAAAGGCATTAAACTAAACTCTAAAATATCACTATTGAACAGTCCCAGAATAATATGTGAGTACCACTTTCAACAGTTTCTAAAATCACATTTGATTGAATTCCTTACACTAATACGAAAAGTGATCATATCTCACTCCACAATGCTTACTTATATATAACTAAATTTCGTAAATAAGCTATTCAAAGATAACAAGCGAGATAGCGATCACCAAAATTTTGATAACTTCAACAATCAAATCACTTTATTTTATCCTTATCCACCTAAAAAAATGTCGCTTCAAATATAGAACTTGTAAAAAATACAGATCGCTAAGAGAATCTTGGTCAGAGTAAATCATAAGATTTCAAACATCATTAACCACAAAATCACCGAGAAACTCATGAGTCAATGGCAAAAACTATCTATTTCTGTATCAACCCTCTATCACCAGTTAGACCGCTTTGAACATAAAAGGCTCTATAATTTCTGTAGTGGGTAACTCCACTTAGGAAGTTATAGAGCTTTTTGAGTATCAAAAAAATCCCACAAGAACTATAATGAAAAGCGTTCAAACAACTCATTAGAAAGACTCTTATGGAACACCTCAATCATACCACACAACTCATCGGGATTAAAGACAATAATACTACCTTGACACAAGCCGTTCAACACGATACCCATATCGAAGTCATCGCCACACTTGACTATCGTCCCCCTAAATGTAAACACTGCAAGGGAAAACAAATCAAATATGACTTCTAGAAACCTTCTAAAATCTCCTTTATCGAAATCGGAGGATTCCCTAGCCTCATTCGCTTGAAAAAAAGACGATTTCAATGCAAAGTCTGTCGGAAGGTAAGCGTATCTGAAACGACCCTCGTTCAGAAAAAATTACCAAATCTCTGAGATAGTGAGACAAAAAATCGCTCAGCTATTGCTCAACAGGGAGGCCTTAACCCATATCGCTGCTAAGCTGGCTACTATATCTACCTCTACCGTCTATCGCAAGCTCCAGCAATTTCAGTTTCAAGAAGATTATTCTTCTTTGCCTGAAATCCTCTCCTGGGATGAATTTTCGTCTCAAAAGGAAATCTTGCCTTCATTGCCCAAGATTTCAAGACCAAGAAAATCATTACTATCCTCGATAACAGACGTCAAACCACCATCCGCAATCATTTCTTTAACTACTCTAAAAAAGCTAGAAATAATGTTAAAGGGGTTACTGTCGATATGTCTGGAAGTTATATCACTCTCATTAAGACATTATTCCCTAATGCCAAGACTGTCCTCGATCGCTTCCATATTGTCCAGCACATGAGCCGTGCCCTTAATCAGACAAGAATCAAAATCATGAAGCCATTTGACAAGAAATCTCTGGAATATAGGGCTCTTAAATACCACTGGAAACTCATTCAAAAAGATAGTCGAAAACTCTCTCTTAAACCTTTTTACTCACGGACTTTCAGAGAGACTTTAACTCCTACAGAGTGTCTGAATAAACTGTTGAAACTAGTACCTGAACTAAAAGCCTATTATGACCTCTACCAACGGCTCCTCTTTCACCTGCAGGAGAAAAACACCAAACAATTCTTTAGCCTCATTCATAATGCTCTACCATACCTTAATCAGACGTTTAAAACAGCTTTGAACACGTTATTCGCTATAAAGACGATATCACCAATGCCATTGAACTTCCTTATTCTAACGCTAAATTAGAAGCAACTGACAAACTTTTCAAAGACATCAAACGCAATGCCTTCGGCTATCGGAACTTTGACAATTTCAAGAAACGAATTTTTCTAGCTTTGAACATAGCAAAAGAGAAGACGACATTCGTCTTCTCTCGTGCTTAGTTATAAGTCACCCACTACAATTGACAAGGAGCCCATAAAAAACGGGGGAGCATAATTGCTCTCCCTAAATAAAATAACTAATTAAAAACTTTAAGCTATACCGGCGGCCGGGGTCGAACCGGCACGTCCGTGAGGACACTGGATTTTGAGTCCAGCGCGTCTGCCAATTCCGCCACGCCGGCATGGTATAAACTAAACTGGGGTAGCTGGATTCGAACCAACGCATGAGGGAGTCAAAGTCCCTTGCCTTACCGCTTGGCTATACCCCAAAATAGGCGAATGATGGGAATCGAACCCACGAATGCCAGAGCCACAATCTGGTGTGTTAACCACTTCACCACATTCGCCATGTACACGGGCAGTAGGAATTGAACCCACACTGAAGGTTTTGGAGACCTTAGTTCTACCTTTAAACTATGCCCGTAAACAATGGAAGGGGAGGGATTCGAACCCCCGAACCCGAAGGAGCGGATTTACAGTCCGCCGCGTTTAGCCTCTTCGCTACCCTTCCTTAATAATATTAAATAATGGCGCGAGACGGAATCGAACCGCCGACACATGGAGCTTCAATCCATTGCTCTACCAACTGAGCTACCGAGCCAACCTATAATAATTGCGGGAGCAGGATTTGAACCTACGACCTTCGGGTTATGAGCCCGACGAGCTACCTAACTGCTCCATCCCGCGATAAGTAAAAGGAGGATGTGGGATTCGAACCCACGCACGCTGTTACACGCCTGACGGTTTTCAAGACCGTTCCCTTCAGCCAGACTTGGGTAATCCTCCAAAATAGTCCGTACGGGATTCGAACCCGTGTTACCGCCGTGAAAAGGCGGTGTCTTAACCCCTTGACCAACGGACCATTATATGGGCACAAGTGGACTCGAACCACCGACCTCACGCTTAT
>NZ_JBZFUN010000012.1:0-29037 GCF_058314555.1 Streptococcus sp. ALY_211
CTTCATAAAATCGGAAAATCTTATGAAGAATTCAAACATGAGAGGAATACCTCTCAACCACTATTATAACCAATTTTCACTTATCTGACCGATTTTTTCAAGACATTATCAATTTCGATTGACAGAGGGCAAACTATTCTTAGGACACGTCCCATTTGAAGGTAAGAAAAAAGCCTAAGAGCATTGCCCTTGGCTTTTACGACTAGCCTCCGAGATAGGCTTTACGGACTTCATCAGATTCTAACAGTTCTTGGCCTGTTCCTGAAAGGACGATTTTTCCTGTTTCTAGAACATAGCCACGATCAGCTATTGAAAGAGCCTTATTGGCATTTTGCTCAATCAAAAGAACAGTAGTGCCTTGTTTTTGAATATCTTGGATAATATCGAATATCTCTTGAATAAAGATGGGTGCTAATCCCATGGATGGCTCATCTAGCAGCAACAATTTGGGTTGACTCATGAGAGCACGTCCCATGGCTAGCATTTGTTGCTCACCTCCTGAGAGGGTCGCAGCATCTTGATTCTTACGTTCTTGTAAGCGCGGAAAACGTTCAAAAACGTTTTCTAAATTGCACTGATTTTCTTCCTTATTATTCTTAAGAAAGGCTCCCATTTCTAAATTTTCCAAGACGGTTAGACCTGAAAATACATGGCGTCCCTCAGGAACTTGGGCTAGACCATCTGCTACAATCTTACGAGCAGGTGTTTTGCTAATATCATTGTCAAGATAAGTAATAGTCCCTGACGTCGGGCGAACCAAGCCTGAAATAGTGCGTAAAATAGACGTTTTACCCGCACCATTGGCACCAATAAGAGTAACAACCTCACCTTCATTGACTTCAAAGCTAACATCCTTGACGGCTTCAATGGCACCGTAGCTAACTGAGAGGTTTTCAATTTTCAACATAGACACTAGGCTTCACCTCCGAGATAAGCTTCAATAACACGTTTATTAGTTTTGATTTCTTCTGGTGTTCCTTGGGCAATCAAACGTCCATACTCAAGAACATAGATGCGCTCTGTCACATCCATCACTAGGTTCATATCATGCTCAATCAGGATAATAGTGATGCCAAATTCTTCTTTGATCTTACGAATCAAAGCCGTTAGCTCTGCTGTTTCCTGTGGATTCATACCTGCAGCAGGCTCATCGAGAAATAGAATTTTAGGCTCAGTTGCTAGGGCACGGACAATCTCCAGCCGTCTTTGTTGACCATAGGGAAGATTATTAGCCAAGGTTTGGGCATCATCTGCTAGATCAAAAATATCGAGCAATTCTAAAGCTCTCTGCTCGAGCTTCTCTTCACTTTGATAGAATTTTGGCAGCCGTAGGAAGGAGGCCAAAAGATGAGGATTATTATGATTGGCAAAACCAATCAAGACATTTTCCAAAACCGTCATGTTTTTGAAGAGACGAATATTTTGGAAGGTACGTGATAACCCTAGTGAAGCAATCTTATGAGGTGCCTTCCCATTGAGTAAAACACCGTCGAGAGTAACAGTTCCTTCACTTGGCTCATAGACACCAGTCAAAAGGTTGAAAAGGGTTGTCTTCCCAGCACCGTTGGGACCGATAAGACCTACTAGCTCTCCTTCATTGAGCTCCATGGTCACATCACCAACAGCAGTCAGACCACCAAAATTTTTGGTCAAGTTTTTTACATTAAGAAGTGCCATTAGTGTTTGCCCTCCTTATCCTTTTTAAAGAAGCGTGATAGCATAAATTCTTTTGTACCTAGCAGACCGCCTGGGCGGAAAATCATGACCAAAATCAGAGCCAATGAGTAAATAATCATGCGGAGGTCTGAGAAATTTTGCAAGAACATATTTAAGATTCCCAAAACAATACCAGCGATGATAGTACCTGTGATAGAGCCCAGTCCTCCCATAACAGCGATGATGAGGTAATCAATAGATTTCATGATGGTGAAATCTTTTGGAACTACAGTTCCGATATAGCTAACATAGAGAGAACCAGCAATCGCTGAAATGATAGCCCCCATGACAAAGACCAAGACTTTTTGACGAGTAAGATTGACGCCCATAGATTCAGCTGCAATTTCATCCTCACGAACTGCGATAATCTGACGTCCTGTAGACGATCTTAAGAAATTGAGCACTAAGATCGTAATCCCAACAACAAATAGGAAGATCACTTGCCAAGATGTATAGGGCAAAATGCCTGTCAGTCCTGCGGGACCATTGGTCAGTGTGCCACCGTTGATAATTACTATACGGATAATCTCTCCCATACCCAAGGTCGCAATAGCAAGATAGTCCCCTTTGAGTCGTAGGGTTGGTACACCAAAGATCACAGCCACTACTGCGGCAATAATAATTCCTACCAACATAGACCAGTAAAAGCCATCATAGGTGGGATATTTGGATGTGATAATGGCTGTCGAATAGGCACCTATAGCCATAAAACCAGCCTGACCCAAGGTAAACTGACCAGAGAATCCAAGGACCAAATTGGTCCCCAATCCCATCAAAATACTAATACCTATCCCCATCAAAATTTGAATATAGTAGAGATTTAAAATACCAGTGCTGGCTAAGATTTGGAGAACTGCAAAAACTGCAACAATAAGGGCAAGCCAGATAAGATTTAATTTTAGAGTCTTTTTCATGTCTTACACCTTCTCTTTCACATTTTTACCAAGGATACCTGCTGGACGAACCAAAAGAATGATAATCAAAACAGCATATACAATAGCATCTCGATAAGTTGATAGGTCCAGAGCATTGGCTAGGGTTTCCAAAATACCGATTACAAAACCACCAAGTGCTGCACCAGGAATGATACCAATACCGCCAAGAACTGCAGCAACAAAAGCCTTGATTCCTGGGATCATTCCCATGAGCGGCTCCATGGATCCATACAGGACACTAAATAGGACACCCGAGGCACCAGCGATGGCTGAGCCAAGCGCAAAGGTAAAGCTAATAGTGGTATCGACATTAATTCCCATTAGCTGAGCGGCATCGCTATCAACAGATACAGCTCGCATGGCTTTCCCCATCTTAGTTTTCTTGACAATTAATTGTAGTGCGATCATTAAAATAATAGCGACAACCACGATCAAGATTTGAATATTTGAAATTTGGAAGATACCCAAGAAATCATAATTAACCTTATGGATAGTTTCAGGATAAGAGCGGGTATTGGAACCAAAGAAGTAAACCATGGTATATTCCAAAAGGAAGGATACCCCAATAGCTGTAATCAAGGCAGAAATGCGCGTCGAATTACGCAGTGGTCGGTAGGCCAAAAATTCGATCAACATCCCAAGAATAGCGGTGACGATCATTGAAAAAATCAAGGCCAGCCAAAAGTTCATGTGAAGACCATTGATGGCATAATAGCCGATAAAGGCTCCCATCATAAAAAGGTCCCCATGAGCAAAGTTAATGAGTTTAATAATCCCATAGACCATGGTATATCCTAGTGCCAAGAGAGCATAAATACTCCCCAAGACTAGACCATTAACCAGTTGTTCTAACATAATATACCAAACTTTCTAGTGTTTTTAGTCAATTAGTAGTGACGATTATTTAACGGTAACAGCATCTGCTGAGCTTTCAGCTCCGTTTTCTAGTTTTACCATAACAGCTGACTTGATAGGATTGTGGAGCTTATCAATTGTCATGTTACCAGTGATACCTTCAAAGTCTTTTAAATTAGATAAATTTTTAGCTAACTCAACAGAATTGTTAGCACCTTTGGCTGCTTCTGCAATCATATAAACTGAGTCGTAGCCTAGGGCTGCAAACATGTTTGGATCTTGGCCATTTTTCTCTTTAAAATTATCGATAAAGGATCCAGCCTTGTCTGATAAGTTGACCTTAGTTGAGTAACCTGAGACATAGTAGACATTAGTTGTATTCTTTTTACCAGCTAGATCTACAAAGGTTGCATCACTGAATCCATCAGGTCCTAAGATTGGTTGATCAATCCCCATATCACGAGCCTGTTTGGTAATCAGTCCTGTCTCCGTATAATAACCAGGCATAACAATAGCATCATAATCAAGATTTTTGATGCTGGTCAAGCTAGACTGAAAGTCTGTATCTTTGGCAGCAAATGTCTTGGTCGCTACGACCTTCCCTTTGTAAGTCTTTTTGAATTCATCAGCGATACCCTTGGCATAGTCGCTGGAGTTATCGTAAAAGAGAACGACTTTCTTAGCCTTCATATCTTGATAAGAATACTGAGCTAGAACTTCACCTTGAAAACTGTCACGGAAAGTTGTGCGGAAAACAAATTGTTTAGCTGTCTGTTTGCCATCTTTTTCCTCAACTGTAAGATCATCTTGGGTACCACTTGGCGATAGTAAGGGAACACCCGTTTTTTGAGCATTGAGCGAGGCCGCCGCTACGGCACCTGATGTTGCCGGGCCTATGATAGCGTTGACCTGACTTTGAACAGCCAAGTTAGTCGCAGCTGTGGAGGCTTCTGCATTTTCAGATTTATTGTCCTTTGCGACAAGTTCAATCTTTTTACCCTCAATACCACCAGCTTTATTGATCTCGCTAGCAGCTAGCTTGATACCGTTGTATTCAGCTGCCCCGTAGGCAGACACAGGACCAGTCAACTCCATATCGACACCGATCTTAATGGCATCTCCAATCTTAGTCCCTTCAGCACTGCTTGTGACATCTGGTGTTTTCCCACAGGCTACCAAGATGATCGACGCTAAAAGAAGGGCACTTGTAGCGATAATCTTTTTATACATTAGATTATTCTCCTTATCACTTCTATATACTTTCCTCAGCTAAGATAGCCTAGAGGGGTGAAAAACAGGGGCTTAGAAAGCCTAAGCTTGATGTTAAAAGTCTTTTCATAGAATACAGAATTATCAGACAATTGTCAAGAGGTCTGCTCTTTTTGCTAAACTATAGAATTTTGCATTAAAAAACCTAGGTTAATCTTCCTAGGTTCAGACATTTTGTCATTTACTGATAGATTATTAAGCGGGAGGCACTGATCTGAGCAGGCAGCCAAAGGCGTTCCCTAAGAGTTTTGCTGCTGCAATTCCTGATCCGCTCGATATAAGTTGCCCACAAAATTTTGATCAATTCCGTCTAAGTTTGACACTCGAACACGCTTGACATATTTGAGGGATTTTAGCTTGGCAATACTAGCTTTCAGATCCGAGGCATCACAGTATAGATGCACATAACGAAAGCGTTTAGAATGATAGATAATATCACCAAATTGCTGGAGCTTCTTGGCTTCTCTATTATAGTAAAGATAGACAAAGATCCCTCGTCTTTCTTGTTTTTGGAACATCATTTCCCTCCTTTCTCCCTTATATGTTGGTCTGGGTTGTAGCCATGCGGTCGCTTTCTAGGTGCTAAAGGTAATCCTGTATCGACAAAAATATCTTTTGCGACAGCCTTTGTTAACCCCTTGGTAATCTCTGCTAGTAGCTCCTGCAGGTCCAGCTCACTATTTCTCAATTCTTGCGTCAGAGGCGCCAGATCCAAGGCTCTTTTTTTCTGTAACATTTGGCGCTTTAGCTGCCCAATCTCCGGTCGATACTGGGCAAAAGAAGCCACCTCTTCATAGCTATTCTTTAACTGTTTGAATTCCTCTAAGGATTGTTGCAGCATGTTGTCTGCTTCAAAAGCTCGCTTAGCCTCTTGAAATCGCCTAAATTGAGGGGTTTCTAAAAGGGCAGCCACTAGCTGATCAATCTGATCATCAATCGCAAATAAGTCCTCATTGATTTTTAACATGCTACCATTATAACAAAAAATGACCTATTACTTGATCGTCTTAGGTCATTTTGCTATAAGAAGGCTTATATTGTCAATCTTGGAATGCCTTTTTATTTCAGGGCATTATTTTCCATGATTTCATCGATAAAACCGTATTCAAGAGTTTCTTGAGCTGACATCCAATTATCACGCTCAGCATCAACATGGACTTTTTCCAAGGATTGACCTGAGTTATCCGCCAAAATTTGTTCCAAATTATTACGTGTTTTTAATAGATGCTCAGCGGCAATGGCCATATCAGATTGTTGCGTACCTCCACCAGTACCTCCCATTGGTTGGTGAATCATGTACTCTGCATTAGGAAGCATGAAACGTTTTCCCTTAGCCCCTGACGAAGCAATGACAGTTCCCATTGATGCCGCCATCCCCATCACGATAGTTTGAACATCTGATTTGATAAAATTCATCGTATCAACAATCGCAAGACCAGCCGATACAGAACCACCAGGTGTATTGACATACATGTAAATGTCTTTTGTATTGTCTTGAGCATCCAAGAAGAGTAGTTGGGCAATAATAGAGTTTGCCATTTGATCTTCAACTGCACCGGTCACCATGATAATGCGATCCTTCAATAAGCGTGAGTAAATATCATAAGAGCGCTCACCACGGCTGGTTTGTTCAATAACTACAGGAATCATAGTAATGTAATCTCCTTTTGTCTAAATGATTAGTCACATTATACCTAAATGGTCAATTTTGGTCAAATAAAAACTATTATTCCTTAAGAAAATAGACATGTAAATGAGATCAAGCAAGAAAGAAAAAGTACCGATTATACTCGTCCTATCAAAATCTTTGAACGAAAAGAGTCTGGAACCAAAGTCCAGACTCTCAGTCTCTTTTACTTGGGGTTATTTGGTGCCAAACAGTCTATCCCCCGCATCTCCTAGTCCTGGGACAATATAGCCATTTTCATTCAATTTTTCATCTAGAGCTGCTGTGTATATATCAATATCTGGATGAGCTTCTTGTAGCGCTTTTACCCCTTCTGGTGCTGCAACCAAGCAGACAAACTTGATATTTGTCGCACCACGCTTTTTCAGAGAATCAACGGCCAAGATAGCTGAGCCACCTGTTGCTAGCATAGGATCAACTAAGAAAATTTGACGTTGATCGATATCTTCTGGCAATTTCACAAGATATTCAACTGGTTGCAGGGTTTCCTCATCACGGTACATCCCGATATGTCCAACTTTAGCAGCTGGAACAAGACTCACTAACCCATCGACCATTCCGATACCTGCACGGAGAATAGGAACGATGGCCAACTTTTTACCAGCTAGTTGCTTTTGCGTCGTCTTGGTAATGGGGGTCTGGATCTCCACATCCTCTAAGGGGAGATCTCGGGAGACTTCATAGCCCATAAGCATAGCGATCTCATCTACTAATTCACGAAAATGCTTGGTCGAAGTATCCTCCCTGCGAAGAATTGATAACTTGTGTTGGATAAGCGGGTGCGCAATGATTTGAAATTTTCCCATAATTCGTCTCTTCTTTCTATGTTTTCTCTATTATACCAAATCCTGTGTCATTTTTAAGGTAGTGCAGAAAAAATCATGAGTCTGGGACAAAAGTCCAGACTCATTAACATAATTCAAGATTTACAAAATTGATGCAGTGGTTGGATAGCCTTCCCCCTTAATCATTTAGGGAAGACTTTTGCTAGGCGCTCTACAGCTTCTTGAACCACTGCCCTTGGTGTTGCGACATTTAGGCGGGCATGCTGCTCCCCTCCTGGTCCAAATGTGGTCCCCACATTCAAAATCAACTTTGCTTCTTCCTTGATTTTGCGGTGTAGTTCTTCCTCTGATAAGCCATAATCTGAGAAATCTAACCAAATCAAATAGGTTCCTTCTGGTTTCATGACTTTAATCTTAGTATTGTCCTGTAAGTAATCCACAGCTAGTGTAATATTTTGCTCGAGGACTTGCTTTAATTGCTCCAACCATGCTTTTCCTTTAGTCAGAGCTGTCTGTGTCGTAATCAGACCGATCGTTGGTACTTCGTGCTGATTATTAGCGAGTTGACGTTGTTTAAACTGGGCACGTAACTCAGGATTTTCAATGATGGCAAAACTGTTCTTGGTTCCTGCAACATTGAAGGTCTTTGTTGCACTAGAGAGGATGACCGTGAAATCAGCGTAATCACCCACTGTGTTAAAGCTATGATGCTTGGCGCCAAAGAGTGCTAAGTCTTGGTGAATTTCATCTGATATGAGCAAGACGCCATGATTTTTGCAGATCTCAGCTATCTTGGCGATTTCTTCTGCCGACCAAACACGGCCACCCGGGTTATGGGGGTTGCAGAAAACATAGAGTTTAACATCGTTTTCTAGGATATCTTTTTCTAGCTGGGTAAAATCAATTTCAAAGTGGCTATTGCGCTCTACCAAAGGGTTTTCAATGAGTTTACGATTATTGAGCTTGACAGAGCGTGCAAAGGGAGGATAAACAGGAGTATTGATGAGAACCGCATCATTTTCCTGGGTAAAAGCCTGTATAGCTATTGAAATAGCTGGGACAACTCCTTCAACAAGAACTAGGGCACTGCGATCAAAATGATAGGCATGTTCATTTTTTTCCCAATTCTCAATAGCTTCGAGCACCTCGTCCCAGACGTAGGGATAGCCATAGACTCCAAAATCTGCGTAGTTTTGTATAGCTGCTATCATCTCTGGAAAGGCTACAAAATCCATATCAGCCACCCAAAGAGGTAGCAAGTCTTTATCAGCTTCAACCTCCTTCCATTTGACCGAGTGATTGTTTAAGCGATTGGGAAGGGTTGTAAAATCATATTTAGTCATCATATCCTCCTAGTACTTGCTTGAGATCTGCAATCAGATCTTCAACATCTTCGATACCGATGGATAGTCGTAATAGATCATCTGTTAACCCATAAGACTGGCGGACTTCCGCTGGGATATCCGCATGGGTTTGAGTTGCAGGATAGGTAATTAAGCTCTCAACACCACCTAGACTTTCTGCAAAGGTGAAGACCTCTAAACGATTGATAAGAGTGGGAATCCTACTTTGATCAACGACCTTGAAAGAAATCATCCCGCCTTTGCCAGTATAGAGGACTTCCTTAACAGCTGGTGAACTCTCTAGAAAGTTCGCAATCTGCCTGGCATTTTCTGTTGATGTCTCCATACGCAATTTCAGAGTTTTTAACCCTCTCATCAGCATATAACTGTCAAATGGAGAAAGATTAGGACCAGTTGTGTTGAGATTATAGAGGAGGTTTTCGTAGAGTTCTTTTTGATCAGTGATCACCACACCCGCTAAGACATCATTATGTCCTGCTAGATACTTCGTCGCAGAGTGAACAACAATATCTGCCCCTAATGGGATTGGATTTTGGTAGATAGGACTATAAAATGTATTATCTACTACAACTTTAGCCCCCTTTTCATGGGCTAATTTCGCTATCTTTTCAATATCAAATTCAATCATGAGGGGATTGGTCGGTGTCTCGATGTAGACAAGATCAGTATCCTCACTGATCGCCTCTAGCATTTCTTCTTGTGAATTAGTATAGGTAAAGAAAAAGCGGTCTTCTTTTTCCTTGTCGTTGAACCAACGAAAAGATCCCCCATATAGATCACGCGCCGCTACAACCTTGCTGCCTACCGGAAAAATTTCCATAGCTAAGACGATGGCACTCATTCCTGAACTTGTCGCAATAGCATAGTTGGCCTTCTCAATCACAGCCAATGTGCTTTCCAAGGTTGCTCGTGTGGGATTTTTGGTCCGAGTATAGTCAAAACCTGTCGATTGTCCAAATTCTGGGTGCTGATAGGTCGTTGAAAAATGGATTGGAGAAGCCAGAGCTCCCGTTTCATGGTCAGAGTTGATCCCAGCATGGGCTAGTAGGGTTGCCAACTTAAAATCTCTTTTTGTCATAAAAGACCTCCTCATTTCCTAATATTCTAGCACGATTTCATTGCCAAAAATAGAGGTGCTGGCTAACTTATTTCTGATAATCAGCTATAAACGCCCCCTATAACAAAAAAGATTGCAGCTTTCTGTTGCAATCTTTTTCTTGTATTTTCTTAATCGGTTTAATCATCTGATATGTAGACGTGCTCTTAAGCTGTCTGCACGGCTACCAATAATACCATCAATCTGTCTCGTTTTGAGAGAAAGGTAGGCATAGATCAAAACTCCCATGCCTCCTAGAAGAACCAGATGGATCAAGCTCAAGAGACGACCTTGAGCTGGATAATAGAGATTCAAAAGCAGATAAGCGAATAGAACGGCCGCCGCCATAGCAGCTGTCATCCAACTAATTGTCTTAACTGATTGCCAGACGTCAGTATGCTTAAATTCTGTGACTTCTTGAACCTTGAAATACATAAGGACAATAGGCACCCAGAGGGCAATAATCGTCGATAAAATAGGCCCATAAACCCCAAAGACATAAAGTGTTGGAAATTGAAAGACCAGCTTAATCGCCATTCCTAGCAAGAAATAGCGTATAGCTGCACGGCCTTCAAAAAGAGCGAGAAGCATCGGAGCTAAAAGGGAATAGATGGCTAAAAAAATCGTCTGAGCCATGACCCCCATAAAGAGATTGAGAGCAATCTGCTCGGATGGTCCGTAAAATATAATATAGATTGGCTTAGCTAAGATCAAGCTTCCCACAACAGCTGGAAACATGAAAACCAATACCATCTGAAGGTTATTGACTACCAGCTTCTTTAAGCCATCGCTATCTTTTTTGACGTAAGATTCTGTCAAAATTGGAATTCCTACACCACCGATAGAAGTCGCAACAGAAATTAGAATCATATTGATCTTGCTAGGATTAGCTGATAGGTAGGCAAAGAGTACTTTAAGATCTGTTTTGGTTAAGTCTGTAATGGCAGCTAGGGTGTTGCTAAAGGTACCTTGATCAATCAACTGCAAAGTCTGAATAGCTGAGCCTGTCACGATAAAAGGAACGGCAGAAATGAGTGTTTCCTTCATCAGTCCCAAGGTATCTATTGCAATCGTCTCGTCAGTTTTCGCAAGAATCTTGGTTAAGAGACCAGCTTTTTTTAGATAATAAACTAGGACAAGCATGCTTGCAAGCATCCCAATAAAAGCTGCAAACGTAGACTGGGTCACTGCACTGATATAATCGCCCGATCCCATCTGCATGATCATATAAGTCGTCAGCAACATCCAGATCACCCGGATAATCTGCTCGAACATTTGACTCATGGCAAAGGGCTTGAAGTCACTATATCCCTGAAATATTCCTCGAATAACACTCATGGCTGGAAAAACCAGAACAGCAAAGGACAAACTGTGAATAACCGGTACTAATTCTTTCCCTGTACCTGAGAATGCTGCAAATAAGGGAGCTCCTAGATACATAATCGCCGCAAAAATCAGACCAACAATCACCATAACCTTTAAGAAACTCTTGATTAAGTGAATCGAATGGTCTTCTTTGCCAAGAGCATTATATTTGGCAATCTGCTTAGATACGGCAACATTCAGCCCTGTAGTCGATAGGAGTAGAAAATAAGCATAGATCGTATAGCCCATACCGTAGAGAGCATTGGCCTGGCTGCCATAGTTTCCCATCCAGGCATACCAAGGGATGATGTAGAGCGCCCCTAGAAGACGACTGCTGGTGTTTCCAATAGTCGACCATAGGGTCCCACTGACCATCTTTTGACTCTGGGTTAATTGTTTTGTTTCAGACATTTCTCTTCTTTCTTAAAAAGGGATTCGTTTTATTATAAACTTTTGCCAGTGACTTGTAAAACTGGAGCATTCAGTCTAAAATAGAAGCTATGATTAGCATAAAACAAGTGCTTGATATTCTCAAGCAAGATCAAAATTTTAGAGATATTAGTCATAATGGTGAGTTTTATTATGATTGGGAATCACGGACTTTTTCTAGCATCAGCTACAATAGCCGTGAGTGCCAGCCAGACACCCTCTTTTTTGTCAAAGGTGCTACCTTTAAGAAGGAATATCTGGAAGGAGCTGTCGAAGCTGGGCTTACCTTTTATATCGCTGAGAAAGATTATGAGGTTGGTATTCCAGCTATATTAGTCAATGATGTCAAGCAGGCTATGAGTCTGATTGCTATGGCTTTTTACGGCAATCCACAAGATAAGTTAAAACTCCTCGCCTTTACAGGGACTAAGGGAAAAACAACGGCTGCCTATTTTGCCTTTAACATGCTTAAGCAAAGTCACAAGCCTGCCATGCTGTCAACCATGCATACCACATTAGATGGGGAAAATTTTTTTAAATCTACCTTGACGACTCCAGAGAGTTTGGATCTTTTTAGGATGATGGCCGAGGCAGTCGATAATGGGCGTACGCACTTGATCATGGAGGTCTCTAGTCAAGCCTTTTTGGTTAAGCGTGTTTATGGTTTATCGTTTGATGTTGGTGTTTTTCTTAATATCAGTCCTGACCATATCGGTCCTATCGAGCATCCTACATTTGAGGATTATTTCTATCACAAGCGTTTACTGATGAAGCACAGCAAGGCAGTTGTGGTGAATGCTGGCATGAGTCACTTTGCTATCGTTCGTGATCAAGTGGCAAATCAACCTCATGATTTTTATGGTCCTTTGTCTGATAATCAGATCATAGAAAGCCATGCCTTTTCATTTCAAGCCAGCGGGCTTTTAGCTGACCACTATGACATCCAACTAATTGGGGAGTTCAATCAAGAAAATGCCTTAGCAGCTGGCTTAGCTTGCTTGCGTCTAGGCGTTAGTCCTGCTGATATTAAACAAGCGATCTCTGCTACTAGGGTTCCAGGACGAATGGAGGTCCTCACTCAAGCTAATGGCGCCAAGATCTTTGTAGACTATGCCCACAATGGAGATAGTTTGCAAAAACTCCTAGAGGTTGTCACTCAGCATCAAACCGGCCAGGTTACTCTGATTTTAGGAGCACCTGGCAATAAGGGCGAAAGCCGACGAGCTGACTTTGGAGCCGTCATCAACTCCTATCCTGAGTTGCAGGTGATCTTATCAGCTGATGATCCAAACAAGGAAGATCCTTACACTATCGCTCAAGAAATTGCTGGCTATATCAGCAGACCCGTCACTATCACAGTCGATCGAGAATTGGCGATCAAGCAGGCCATGAGCCAAACCAGCAATAATCAGGATGCGGTCATTATTGCTGGTAAGGGGGCCGATGCTTTTCAGATCATCAATGGCAGACGTGAAGCCTATGAAGGTGACTTGGCAGTAGCTAAAAAATATTTATAAATATGATCCATAATTTCTCTATTTAGAATGATTCTAATTAAGCTAATCCCTTGAGGGGATTAGCTTTTCCTGTTCCTTGATCATTTATAAAAATCGTTTAAAAATTCAGTCATCTATGCTATAATGTGAAAAGATTTTCAGTTTTATAAGCCTTGAAAATCAAGTTATTTTAGTTATTATTGCTTTTAAAACAGACGGCTGCTAGCGTTATCTAGTCGCTAGAGTGGCCTTAGAAAGAAGAGGTCTATGTCTACAATCAAGGCAGATCATATTCAGGTCGCTTACGATAAAAAAAGCATTATCGAAGACCTCTCTGTATCGATTGCACCAGAAAAGATTACTACCATCATCGGTGCTAATGGTTGTGGTAAGTCTACCTTACTCAAGTCCTTAACTCGCATTCAAGGTATTAAAAGCGGTCATATTTTCTTAGATGGTCAAGATATTGCATCTTTACCTACTAAGGCTATCGCTAAAAAGATAGCGCTCCTCCCTCAGGTCTTAGAAGCTACCCAAGGGATCACTGTGTATGATTTGATCTCTTACGGTCGCTTCCCCCACCAACGTTATCTCGGTAGCTTGACTCAAGAAGATCTCACCAAGATTCATTGGGCTATGGAAGCTACTGACGTCACTACCTATGCTAATGAGCTGGTGGACAACCTCTCTGGTGGACAGCGTCAGCGGGTCTGGATTGCTATGGCTCTCGCACAAGATACGGATACTATTTTTTTAGATGAACCGACGACTTATTTAGATATGAACCATCAGTTGGAAATCCTTGAGCTTCTGAAAAAACTCAATCAGACGATGGGAAAAACCATTATCATGGTACTGCATGATCTCAATTTATCAGCCCGCTTTTCCGATTATTTATTAGCCATGAAGGCAGGACAGATAAAATATCGAGGTGAGGTTGAAGCTATCATGACACCAGATATTCTCAAGGATATCTTCAATATTGAGGTCCAGCTAGCCCAGGATCCTGTTCATCAACGTCCTATATTATTAACCTATCAATTAGCTAAATCATAAAGAAGGAGCTACCATGAAAAAAACATTACTGACTGCATTTGCTCTGCTTGCTGTTATTGTTCTTGTCGCTTGCGGTAAGAACAAGCAAGATAAGCAAACTGAACTCTCATCCATGCCTAAAATCACTGGTTATAGTTATAGCGGTGATATTCCTAAGAACCCTAAAAAAGTTGTTAATTTTGCTTATTCTTATACCGGCTATCTCCTCAAACTTGGTGTTGATGTTTCCAGCTATTCACTAGACAATGAGATTGACAGTCCTGCTTTCGGTGATAAGCTAAAAAAAGCTAAGAAGTTAACCTCAGAGGATACGGAAGCCATTGCAGCTGAAAATCCTGATCTTATCATAGTCTTTTCAACAGATAAGAATATTAAGCAGCTCAAGAAAATAGCGCCTGTTCTTGTCATTGAATACGGTAAACGGGATTACCTACAAGTCATGACAGATTTGGGAAAGATTTTTGATAAGGAAAAAGAAGCTAAATCTTGGCTGGACAGCTGGAAAACCAAAGTTAGCCAAGCTAAAAAAGAGCTAGATCCTTATTTAGCGAAATCTAGCACCTTTACCGTTATGGATTTTTATGACAAGGATATCTATCTTTACGGTAATAACTGGGGCCGTGGCGGTGAATTAATTTATGATGCTCTCGGCTATAAAGCGCCACAAAAAGTTCAGAACGATGTCTTTTCTACAGGTTATTATGGTGTCTCACAAGAGGTACTTGGTGATTATATTGGCGACTACGCTATCCTTAATGTCAGTCAGTCTACTAAAAATTCAGCTAGCTCTCTCAAGGAAAGCGATGTTTGGAAAAATATTCCTGCAGTCAAAAATAATCACGTCCTTGAAGTGGATGAATCACTCTTTTACTTCTCTGATCCTATGTCTTTAGATAAACAACTCCCTGCTTTTGTGGACGCTGTCAAGAAGGTACAAAACTAAAAGGAACCCGCCCATGTTTTCGATTCATCTTATCCATCGAAAAAAGCTAAAAAATAAGCCAAGTAAAGTGTGGCTTGTTTTTTTCGTTATGCTCTTGGCATTTATCTGTGCCAGTTATCTCTCATTGCGTTTTGGGGCTATTAACTATTCTCAAGATCAAGTGCTGCAAGTCCTGATACATCCCCTGACCGATTCAGCTGATCAAGATGTTATTATAGACCTTCGTTTACCACGCTTAATGGCTGCGACCCTAGTTGGAGCTGCTATGGCACAATCAGGGGCTATTATGCAGGGGGTTACACGCAATCCAATCGCCGATCCCGGTCTTTTAGGGATCAATGCTGGAGCTGGTCTGGCACTTATTATAGGCTATGCTATTTTTGGTAGTCTGCATTATAGTCTCATCCTTGTCCTTTGCTTATTGGGATCTTTTCTGACCGCCTTTCTCGTATTTGGTCTTGCCTATCAGCCAGGCAAGGGATACCATGCTATCCGTCTCATCCTAGCTGGAGCTATGGTCTCTATGCTCTTTTCATCGATCGGACAGGCTCTAACACTCTATTTCAATTTAGAGACTAGTGTTATTGGTTGGCAGGCTGGTAGTCTGGCTCAGATTAATTGGAAAATGTTGACGATCATTGCTCCAGTTATTATTGCGGGACTCTTTCTAGCACAGGGCTTATCTCACCAGTTAACTATCCTCAGCCTCGACGAAACGGTCTCTCGATCGCTTGGACAGCGCACCAATATCATCAGCTTTTGTCTACTAGGTATTGTGCTCCTACTCTCGGCAGGAGCTGTTGCCTTAGTAGGTTCGATTGCTTTTATTGGGCTCATTATTCCTCACTTTATGCGGGTCTTTATCGCTAGAAATTATCGCAGTTTACTGCCTCTATCTGCCTTAGCTGGGGCTACCTTTATGCTCTATGTCGATCTGGTCAGCCGAGTGCTTAATCCGCCAACAGAAGTCCCTATCAGCTCGCTCATCAGTATCATCGGCTTACCCTGCTTTTTATGGTTAGTCCGAAGGGGAGGTAATCTATGACGCCAAAGGTTAGCCTTATCAAAAACTTTGCTCTGCTGACGATTCTTTTAATCCTGATAATCTTACTAGCCCTCTCACTAGGTTATACACAGACGGGTCCTGTAGATATTTTCAAACTCTTAGTAGGACAGGGTGATTCTGCTGCTAGCTTTATTATCACTCAGATTAGACTGCCTCGTATCCTAGCCTGTATTATTGGGGGCGGATCACTCGCTCTAGCCGGCAGTCTACTGCAAACTCTAACTAAGAATTCCTTAGCGGATTCTGGTATTTTAGGGATCAATGCTGGAGCAGGTCTAGCCATGGTTATCACTATCAGTGTCTTGGATCAAAATGATCTGACAACATCAAGGAGTTTACCTCTTTTAGCCATCGTAGGTGGTCTGTCTGCCATCCTTGTCGTCTACCTGATCTCTCTCAATCGGAATCGGAATATCAGTCCAACTCGATTGATTATTACAGGTGTTGGGATGTCCAGCATGCTATCTGGAATCATGATTGCTATTATTAGTAAAAGTGATAACAATAAGATGGAGTATATTATCTCCTGGCTCAGTGGAGAGATCACTGGTAATGATTGGGCCAGTCTAGCTATTTTTTCGCCCTTGCTGCTGTTAGCATGGGGAGTCACATTTAGCCGCAGCCGTTCTCTTAATATCATGAATCTCAATGATCAAACTGCTCTAGCCCTCGGCTTAAACCTTCAAAGAGAACGTCTGGTCACCCTAGTAATGGCTACTATTTTGGCTTCTCTCAGTGTTGCTCTGATTGGAAATATTACCTTTATCGGCCTGATCTCAGGCCACATAACTAAACGTTGGCTGGGCAGTCAGCATCAAATCAATCTCCCTGCCGCTATGATGGTTGGTATGATTCTTCTACTGATTGCTGATACCATTGGCCGTCTCCTCCTTATCGGTACTGGTATCCCAACTGGTATTATTGCTGCTATTATCGGGGCGCCTTACTTTTTATATCTTATGTTTATTGAAAAAGAATAAAATAAAGAAAAACGGACTGGAAATGACTTGGGCCACAAAAGTTAGGTAGAAACATTTAACTTTTGCGGCTCAGTACAAGTGTCCGTTTTTTAACTGACCGAAAACTTCAAGTCCTCATGATCAAAGTCTATCATGAGCGCATAGGTCTGCGGCTCCACTTCTTTTATATAGCCTAAGATCACCAAGCTTTTGACAAAAATATCTGGTCGTTTTTGTTTGACCCTGTCCTTACGCTCAAATTTTAAAAGAAAAGTTGTCATATACTTGAGGGCATACTCAGGATTAACATCTCCTAAAACGTCATAGAGAATTTGCTGGGCTGAAGACAGGGAATAACCCGCTTGAAGCCTATAAAAATAATTAGACAGCGTCAAACGCTCCCTAGCAAAATCAGTTTGCTCCACTACAACAGCTTGATTAGTAGTGTTTGCTAGATAGGTGGGAAACTCAAAAGTCAATAATTTTTCATAAGCAGGGCTATTCGTATCAATCATTAAAAGATCATCTAACTGGATATTTTGCAGCTGATCTTCGCTCTCTATCAGCTGTAGGTGCAGATCATAGCAACGCTCATACCGGCTAATATAACCAGCTTGTATATACTCTTCTAAATGGCGCTCCAAATACTTTACCTGGTAGAAGTCCTTCTTGATTTGCCTTAGAGTTACCTGATTGTGCTTATCAAGGTAATTTATCAACTCCTGAAAAAACGGCTGAGCAGTCAGCTTGTCTGGATTAAAAACACGAATCATGAGTTTCCTCTTCTCTTTTAAACTTATTAAGCAGCATAACCTTCTAAGCATTCAGACAGAGAAGTGCTTAAAAGGGTAAGAACATTAGCTTGTTATTAACTGTTATCAATTATATCAAATCACAATCGACTCATTCAAATGCTGGTTAGAAAGGTTGGGGGTATCAGGCTTAGATCAGGTAAAAGTATGGTATAATTCCTTTTATAAGAGGAGGGAGAGACGGTGGCTAATTTGCTTAATTATCTTGATACTATCCATGATCAAACTTTTGATGATTGTCCACTAAATGAGATAGATTACCTAGTCCTCACGGAAGTAGGTTACCTCCCTTTCAATGAACTGCTAAGCCAGAGTTTTGATTTATCAAAGGGCATAGCTTTAGGAGAGTTAGCCAGAGCCTTTTTCAAAAAATATGGCTCCAAACCTTTTTCTCCCACTGCTTGTAAAAATCGTATTAATCTCTTGAAAAAAGTCATGACGGCCAAACGCTATCAAAATATTATCGCCTGTGCCTTTATTGATGATGTCGATAAAGAAGAAGAAAAGCAGTTCTCAGCTATAACTTTTCAGCTCATGTCCAAGCTATTTTTGATTGCCTTTCGAGGTACAGATGATAGTCTAATTGGCTGGAAAGAAAGTTTTTATATGACTTACAAGGCAGAAATTCCTGCCCAAACTGCAGCTTCTCAGTATCTGCAGGAGGCCATCAACCATTTAAATGGTCACTATATCTTATCAGGGCATTCTAAAGGCGGTAGTCTTGCTATCTTTGCAGGCAGTTCCTTATCCCCAAAGGACCAAAATAGACTTATTGCAATCCACACCTATGATTCTCCTGGTCTTCATCCAAGTATGATCCCCAAAAAGTCATTTGACACGATTCAGCAGCGCATCACAGCCTTTATTCCTCAAGATTCTGTTGTCGGCCAGCTACTCGAAAATCCTTATAGAACTATCGTTGTTCACAGCAAAACTTGGGGGCCTGGTCTCTTTCAGCACGATACCTTCACATGGCAGATTGGGAATCAAGCATTTAGCCGCCTTGCAAGTGTCACCAAGGGAAGCCTGCAGGTCAATCGTGCCCTCAATATATGGCTGGACGATTTAAACCCACGTCACCTGCAGAAATCTTTCGATGACTCTTTCGATCTTCTATTCCACTCAAATATTGAAAACTTGGGAGATTTATCTCCCAAAACCTTAATAGCTGTTCTCAGGCAATTTACGGCCTTATCAAAATTTAAGCGCAAATTTCTTCTAGCAATTATAGGCCACTTCTTTTCTCTCTATTTTAAGATTGTCGCCAAGGATATCTTCGCATTACCGCAACAATTATTTAAAAAACTAGTCCATGATTCCTAAAAACCACTCTTTAATCCGTAAAAAGGATTAAGGGTGTTTTTTTAATTTCAATACTGATTTAGGCCTAGCAGATAGATACCCAGCAGATCGCATAAAGCAGTCAGCATATAGCAGTAACCCATCCCTTTCCCATAAAGTACGAAGGCTCCTACTGATCCAAGTCCAAAAATAAGAATTTCCAGTCCTAGCTTAGGAATCCCAGTCAATGCTTGTGGTGATTTAGGTGCACCATAGCGGCTCCAGACTAGTACCACTAGTAAGCCTAAAAAGGCAAAACCGATTTTGACTGCCCAAGGTTTTCCAGTTAAAATACCGCCTAGTAAGCCCGTAAGTGTTAGCACTTCTAACAGAAAACGAAGGCTAATTATAATACCGGACATTAAGCCTGTCTTCTTTCTAGTTCGCAAAAGAAACTCCTGCTGCCAGCAATTTTTCTTTTGTTTTTGTGAATTTGGTTTTATTGGCAACCCCAATACCATTTAAATCTAGGCTGACCTTGAATCCAGACCGAGCTGCTGCTAGAGCAGATGCTTTAACACAATCATTACCATCGACACCGACAATTTCCAGCTTTCTGACCTCTCTTTCTTTTAAGAAAGCCAAGAGGGCGGTATTGCTGAGGCAAGATGCCCGACGTTTTTCAAATATGTGATCTGATACAAGCGACAAACCTTGAGCAAATACCTTGGGCTTCCTACTCAGCTCCCACCAGAAACGATTGACAATATAAATCACATGATCTTCAGGATAGCTGGCTATTTTATCATTAATCGCCGACAGTAATTGGGGATTGGAGCGATATCTTCCCTTTCCAACATAATCTGTTTGCATATCAATAACTAATAAATAAGAATGAGTCATTTATATTATTCCTTCCTTTTCTGAATAATCGTGTAGGTTAAATAGTCTGTTACGATAGTGCGCAGACGTTCATTATAACGGGTCTGACCATCTGCATAATTAGTTACCATGCCTTGGAGAAAAAGATAGACACCACGTACAATATTGATAATCTGCTCCTGCGTCAAATCAGGACTCAGTAATCTCATAACAGTCTCTTTCAAAAGTTGAAAACTCTTCATCCGCAGCTCACTAATAGGATAGATAAATTGCTCTTGATCCACACGTTCACCATCATCCAGAAAAAGCAGGGAAAAAGAATTATAGTGGTCGAAGCCAAACTGTATGAAGATATGGCTTCCTTTCAATAATTTTACACTGGGTGTCAAGTCTTGATCTTCCAGAGCCAATAAGGTATGATACAGCTTTTCTAAGGGCTTATGAGCCACCTCATAGAGAATCTCACTCTTATTTTTAAAATAAAGGTAAATGGCTGTGTGTGAACAACCTGCACGCTTAGCAATCTCTCGTATCCCCACGTTTTGATAGTCTTTTTCTTGAAATAAACTTTGGGCAGCGGCCAGGATACTCTCCTTAGTCTGATTTATTTTTTCTGATACCATTTACTCTTCTCCATTTCTTCTAGGGCATTGGCAACCTCTCCTCCGTGACAGACACTGATCAAGGTTTGTGAATAGGTCTGCAAAAGATCATGAGCTGTCTTTAGGGCCTGAGGCATGTCTGCCGTGAAGGCTTTCATCGGCGGTTTAAGACGTCCCAATCGGCTAGTTGTCAGTGAATCTCCCGCAATTAAAACATCATCTTCTGCATGGTAGTAGCAGGTATGACCCGGTGAGTGTCCAGGCGTAAAAATGGGTATCAATCCTGCATCTGCTAAGAGAGAATTTGCTCTCTCACTGTCCAAATCTTCCAGCCAATTGGTATTAAAAGCTACGGACTCCACCTTTTTACGTCTTGGATAAGGCTTTTGCCCCGAAACGTAAGGCAGCTCTCTTTTGTCTATCATCAGAGGTAGGGTTGGATATAGATCCCTGAGCTGGGCAATTCCTCTCACATGATCCGAATGGCCATGTGTTAAAAAGACCGCTGCCAATGGTTTACTACCCAAATAAGTCTCCACAGCATACGATGCCATATTCCCCATGCCTGTATCGATCAAAAAGTAGGATCCCTGATTTTCCACAACCCAGATACTAACCGGAAAGATTAATAAGTCAAACGTCACTTTAAAAATATGAGGACTGATATGATATTTTTTAGCTGTATATTTTGCTATCTCTTGATAAAAAGTCTGTTTCATTGTCGTTTCTGCTTTCTTATGAACTATTGATTTCTCAACAACTAACCAGTGGTTAGTTGTTGAGAAAAGTATATCTCATTCCTCTATGTTTAGCAAGAAAAAACCGAAGCAAGGACTGCTTCGGTCGTTTATGACAATTTTCAAGCTATAATTTTTGTATATTTTGTTCAACTTCTTTTAAAAAGTGTTGACGCTTTTCCATCGTACAAGTTGCACGTCCCATATTGCCCAGTACCATCACTCGGCGTGTCTTAATACCGCAATGATTGAGAACCGCACTCTTTAGAGCTGCTAAGCCATAGCTATCTGGTACACTGATCCATCCGGAAAAGAGTCTATACCACCAGCTGGGAGCCATAGAGGTCGCAAAAATATCCGCCGTTCTTCCTTTTAGAAGTTTACGAAATTGTTTGCCACGCAGGTAGTTCCAGATGAAATTCCCCTCGGTATTAGAAGAATAAGCAATACCCGGAGTAAAGGTACGATCAATCCAGCCTTTCATGAGGCTAGGCATGCCGCTCCACCATATGGGGTAGATAAAGATGAAATGATCAGCCCATTGAATGAGCTCTTGCGATAAAAGTATGGTCTTGTCCTCTGGCATGCGCTTGCGATAGCCATAACGTAAAACAGGATCAAAGTGCAATCGACCAAGCTCTAACGTTTTTACCTGATGTTGGGCAGAATCTAGGTTTGCTATCACTGTTTCATAGATAGCCTGGCTAAAACTTTCTCTATCAGGATGCCCATTGACCACTAAAATATTCATACGATGTCTCCTCATCAATACCACTAGTATAAGGGGATTAAGGTTGACAGGCAAGGGATACTTTCCTATAATTTGTAGGAAATCGTACATTATGTATGAAAACTGTCTGATAAGCAACAAACAGGAGACAATTATATGACGCAAGATATCCGTATTCTCAAGACCAAAAGGGACATCGAGTCCGCACTTGTCACTCTAATTCTGGATAAGGGCTTTTATACTTTAACTGTTCAAGACATTTGCCGAGAAGCCTTAGTCAGCCGTTCTACCTTTTACAGCCACTATTTAGATAAGTATGACCTATTGGAACAACTGATTACAAAGACTTTAGAGCCGCTTCAGGAAAAATTCGCTGCCAAGTACGAGGACTCTCTTGGCAATAAGGGATTAAGATATTTTCTAGAAGATATTTACCAGTTTTATCAAGAGCATACAGACCTCCTCAAGGCTTTGTTAAAAACACCCTTGGAAAATCAACAAGGCTTTGAAGATCGGTTTGATCAGCTCTGCCAGCTCTATATCAATGACCTTTTACGTTCAGAGAATGTTCCTAGTAAGATTCCTTTAGATCTCTTAACTCAACTCTATGCCTCTATTGTTCGCTCATTGATGAAATGGACTATTGAACACGGTCCCAGTGAAGATCTTACTGATTTCACTTATCGTATGCACAAGGCTTTTTTAGACATCCTATAGCATAAAGTGATCCCGACTATCCTATTAGCAATCATGACTCGTATTTCTAGCAATATTATCTCCATAAAAATATCCCCAGAGGTAATCTACCTTTGGGGATTCTTATTAGTTATTAAAACTTTCTGTCAACTGCGGCACCACCTGTTTCTTACGAGAAACTGCTCCAGCGAGGAAGGCATGATTATTTTCTAATTTGAAATTAAAGGCGGTTTCAACCTTATCCATATGGCTACCCAGGGCTAAGATTTCTGAGTTTGAATTGAGAATATCTGTAATCATCAAAACAAAATCAGAGTAACCATTAGCTTCTTGGGAACTCTTGATAGCAGCTTCAATATCAGGTTGGCGTTCTAGAACTTCGGCAATATCTACTGTATTGACTTGTGCCACGCGCACATTGTTGCCATTTAACTCAAAGGTTTTGGCATCAATATCAATCAATTCTTCTGCTGACTTACTTGAAAGGTTGGTCCCTGCTTTGAGCATGGCTAAGCCATACTCTTCTAAGTTGACGCCAGCAATTTCAGCTAATTCCTTAGCCACTTGGGGATCTGACTCGTGAGTCGTTGGAGATTTGAGCAAGAGTGTATCTGAGATCAAGCCAGATAGAAGAAGGCCTGCCACTTCTTTTGGCACTTCAACATTGTTTTCTTTAAAGGCACGATAAACAATCGAAGAAGCTGATCCAACTGGCTCAACACGCATGTAAAGGGGATTAGCTGTTTCAAAGTTAGCTACACGATGGTGATCGATAACAGCGGCAATTTCCACTTCACGGATATCTGAAATCGACTGCTGGAATTCATTGTGGTCTGTTAAGATAACTTGGTTAACGCCTTCTGCTTTAGCGGATTCAACCACACGTGGTGCTTCTACACCAAAATAATCAAGAACAAATGCTGTTTCCTCATTTGGTTCACCAAGGGCAACAGCCTCAGCATCACGCCCAAAGGCTGTCCGTTCCAAATAAGCCCACCCATAGGACGATGCAATAGCATCCGTATCAGGATTTTGGTGACCAAAAACTAAAAATTGTGACATAGTTTACCTCTATTAATGTTTATTTCTTTACCATTTTAGCAAAATTTCCCCCATAAAGAAAGGTTAAGGCAGGCTGTAAAAAACGATTGGATCACTCCAATCGCCTTAATAATCATCATTCATATGATCCCTGTCATCTGCTGATAACTCGAGGGTATCTAAATCAACAATGTAATTATCTTCGTCATCTCTATCATAACCGGCATCATAATTCCTATTTGGATAAGAATGATCTTCAGATGGCTTATTATCATGACCATCTAATCGCTTTGAAATCCAAGCAAACAGAGATCGCACTACTACTAGAAAGGCCTGATAGGCTAACAAAATTACTGATTCAATAAAAATGATGACTTCTACTATAACAACGCCAATCAGAGCCCAAGACATGAAAAAAGCGATAAACAACTGAGAAATGATCTTTTTCAAATTTCCCACTTGATCATTGTGAATGGATAAAACCTCAGTAAATAAATCAAAAATTCCTTGCAAGAGTGCTGAACGGACACCTCTTGAGGACGCTCCATCTTCTACCAGCTTGGCTCTAGTAGCTATGACATCATTATAGTCATCGAAAAATAAATCGACTCGATCACCTAGCCTAGGCTCAAAGTTGAAAGAGGAGCGATTAATTCTTTTGACCTGGCCATCTGAATTTGCTAATACGACGACCTCATCATCTATACTTAATACGCGATACATACTTTACTCTACTTTCTCGCCTCATCATATCACAAAATCACAATGGTGTCAAAATCTGTCCCCTCAAAACCCTTGTCAAATAAGGATTTGTTAGGATTTCCGCCTAGCTCAATTCCCTTGTTTCAGGGTTAATTTTACAACAGCTTCCGTTCTGGCTGTGTGAGGAAACATATCAACCGATTGAATATAATGCAGGTCATAAATTTTTGATAGAACGGTTAGATCACGGGCCAAGGTTGATACATTACACGAAATATAGACCATTTTAGCCGGCTTGAATACTGTAATAGTTTTTAGTAACTTTTCATCTAAGCCAGTGCGAGGAGGATCAACGATTAAAGCAGAAGCCTTAAATCCTTCTTCATACCACTTAGGAATCAGATCCTCAGCCTTGCCAGTTTCATAGTAGGTATTGTTAAATCCCATAGCTAAGGCATTATTTTTTGCATCTTCAATGGCTTCAGGAATGATATCCATGCCACGGACAGATTTCACCTTACCTGCAAAGGCTAAACCAATAGAACCCACTCCACAATAAGCATCTATCAGGTCATCTTCTGAGGAAACATCCAAAGCCTTAACAGCTTCGCTATACAGCACTTGGGTTTGTTCGGGATTAAGCTGATAAAAGGCACGAGGTGATAGCGAAAAATGATAATCAAGAACTCCTTCTTCGATACTATCACGTCCCCATATTATCTCTGTTTTATCACCGTAGATATCACTAGACCTTGAGTTATTATAATTAACGGCCACCGTTACAAGCTGTGGATAGGTTATGCGAAGTTCCTTCACTAGACCACTTAAACGAATATCACAGCTCGTAACAAAAATGACCTGCAGCTGAGAACTTCTTTCTGCCTTACGTACCATGACCGTTCTGACTCCAGGGATTTTACGCTCATTATAAATTGGGATTTTGTACTTATCAAGCAACTTAGTAATCGTATTGATGACATTTTGAGTAAGCTCATCCTGAACTAGACAGTTTTCTAAAGAGACAAGTCTATGGGAATTCGTCGCATACAGCCCCGCTTTCACGCTTCGACCAAATGCACGTGTCTGAAACTGTAACTTAGCACGGTAATGGGTTGGATTATCCATGCCTTTTGTGGAGCGAATTTCAAATGCTTCAAATCCTTCTGGTTTGAATTTTTTCAAGGACTGTCTAATCACATCATCCTTGTATTCTAACTGTTTATCATAGCGTAGATGCATGATCTGACAGCCACCACACTGGTCATAGATTGGGCATTCTGGTACAACTCTAAAGGGTGAAGGTTTGTTGATAGAGATAATTTTTGCTTGGGCAAAATTTCTACGGATAGTTGTTATTTCACAATAAACCTCTTCTCCCTTTAATGCCCCATCAACAAACACTAGTGTTTTCTTATAAAATCCAATACCTTCGCCGTTAATCCCCATACGCTTGATTTTCAGGGGTACTCTTTGCTTTACTTTCAAATTCACACTATTCACCCTCATTAACTCTAAAAGCTCAGTACCTTATATTTTATCATTTTTGGTATAATAAACCTATGAAAATAACCAAATTGGAAAAGAAAAAGCGTCTCTTTCAGATGGAAACAGATACCCAGATTGTCTTGTATATTACAGAAGATACTCTGGTACACTTTATGCTATCTAAGGGAAAAGAAATCAGTGAAAAAGAGTTAGAAGAAATTCAGACTTACGCACAATTCTCATATGGAAAAGATCTAGCTTTATACTATATTTCTTTTAAACAACGAACAAAAAAAGAAGTTCAAGACTATTTAGATAAACATGAAATTGATTCAGAAGCTATTAAAAAAATAATTACTAGTTTGCAAGCTGATAAATGGCTTGATGATCATGCCTATGCCGAACATTATATTAAGCAAAATAGCTATAACGGTGATAAGGGGCCTAGAATCCTTGTCCAAAAATTAAAGGAAAAAGGGATCCCTCAAACTATTACACAAGACCTCTTAGAGGAGGAAGATTTTGACGTTTTACTCAATAAATTAACTAAAAAACTTATCAAAAAATATCAAAACAAACTTCCTCACCATGCCTTAATTGAAAAAATCAGTCAAACACTTTATCATAAAGGCTTTAATTCTTCTCAGATTAAACAGATGATAACAAGCCTTGATATTAATCAGGATCATGAAACTGAGGTAGAATTACTCTATAAGCAAATTGAAAAATTACTGCCAAGGTACCAAAAAAAATATGATGGCTATAAACTAAAACAAATGGTAACTCAAGCTTTAGCACGAAAAGGTTTTGACTTTGATACGATAAACTCAGCCCTCAGGGAATATCTATAAATATGATTTTTCCCTCAAATTATGTTACACTAATAAGGAATAAATTTTATTAGAAGGTTAGTTGCCATGAAATTACCAAAAGAGGGCGACTTTATCACTATTCAGAGTTATAAGCATGATGGTAGCTTACACCGAACTTGGCGAGATACAATGGTTTTAAAAACAACCGAAAATGCAATCATTGGCATTAATGATCACACTCTGGTAACAGAAAGCGATGGTAGGCGCTGGGTTACCAGGGAGCCTGCTATAGTTTATTTTCACAAGAAGTTTTGGTTTAATATCATAGCAATGATACGAGACAATGGAGTCTCTTACTATTGTAATCTTGCCAGTCCCTACGTTATGGATGAAGAGGCTCTTAAATATATCGACTATGATCTAGATGTTAAAGTTTTTGAAAATCATGAAAAAAAACTTTTAGATGTCGATGAATATGAAGAGCATAAAAAAGAGATGCACTACTCTGAAGATATAGATTTTATATTAAAAGAGAATGTTAAAATTTTAGTAGATTGGATCAATAACGAAAAAGGACCTTTCTCAGAGTCTTATATCAAAATCTGGTACAAGAGATACTTAGAACTCAAAAGTCGATAAAGTCTCTAATTAGTCGCTTCACCCATTATTTAAAATAAGACTAATAAATTCTTTGTTATTATTAGTCTATAATATTAGCCAGGGCCTATAAGGCTCTGGCTTTTACTTTATTTACTCATTACCTTCCCCCATAATAAAGCTATAAATATTAACCGTTAAACCATATTGATACCCAGTTATCGTTATCTACCACTAGTCTTATAATAATTTAAAATGTTTCAAACACTTCCAGAATGATTTTGGCAGCATTTAACACTCTAGGAATACCACAATAATTGATATCTTGAAGAAGGATTTCAGTAATTTCTTTCTTGGTAGCACCAGCTCTTAGAGCCGCAGATGTGTGCATACGTAATTGCCCTTCACAATCCCCCATAGCCAATAATGTTGAAATGGCGATCAACTCCCTCTCTCTAAGCGACAAACCTTCTCTAGTATAAACATCACCAAATAATTCAATTACCATCTTAGATAAATCTGGTGATATCTTATCCAAACTCTCTTTAAATTCTAATCCAAGAGAGCCATCAATCTCTCTTAGTTTCCTAAGCCCAATAGTAAAGCGATCTTGTACCATGTTTTTTCTCTTTTCTGCTAATTTCACAATACCATATAATTGTGATATAGTAATTGTAAAACTTAAAGTGAGGTTTAAGTCAATAATTAAATGAAAATCGGAGAATTTGCTAAAAAAACAGGGCTTACAGAATCAACTATACGTTATTATGAAAAACAAGGATTTCTGAAAGCAAATCGAATCAATGGTATTAGAGAATTTGAGGAACAGGACTTAGAATTCGCTAACTTCATCAAGCGCCTAAAGGCAATGGGAATGCCTTTAAAATACATTAAACAATATGCGGATCTGAGATATCAGGGACCACAAACTATAGATAAGCGGTTCAAACTCTTGCAAGAGCACCGACAGTACTTAGTCGATAAAACATCAGAGTTGCAAGATTACATACAAAATTTAGACAATAAGTTATCAATTTATCAGGAATATCTAAAAGATTAAGGAAAGACTGCATTATATACAAATAAAAAAGAGAATCGACGATCGATTCTCTTTTTAGTAATAATATTAAAGCACGTTCGCAAATGCCGGCTACATGACTTGAACACGCGACCCTCTGATTACAAATCAGATGCTCTACCAACTGAGCTAAGCCGGCCTATTATGATGCGGGTTAAGGGACTTGAACCCCCACGCCGTTAAGCGCCAGATCCTAAATCTGGTGCGTCTGCCAATTCCGCCAAACCCGCTAGAATGACCCGTACTGGGCTCGAACCAGTGACCCTTTGATTAAAAGTCAAATGCTCTACCAACTGAGCTAACGAGTCTACGGTCCCGACGGGAATCGAACCCGCGATCTTCGCCGTGACAGGGCGACGTGATAACCGCTACACCACGGGACCTTATTAAGTAAGTCTACTCAAACTAAAATCCTTAACGTTTCATTACTTAATCTAATGGGAGTTAACGGGATCGAACCGCTGACCCTCTGCTTGTAAGGCAGATGCTCTCCCAGCTGAGCTAAACTCCCTCTAGGGTGGAAGGTTAACTCTAGCTGGGAAACAGTAGAAAGCTTTGCTT
>NZ_JBZFUN010000013.1:0-25511 GCF_058314555.1 Streptococcus sp. ALY_211
ATCAAACTCTCATTTAAAGTTAATCTTACTCAGTCACTTCTGACTTATTGTTCTTTTTTTGACAGGTCGTATTCCTACAACCCGCACGCTTGGTTTCTTGTCTATTCAGTTCTCAAAGGTCTTTGCTTATGCTTAAAGCAACTCTTATAGTCTACTACCTCAATAGGCTTTTGTCAAGCCTTTTGGAAAGTTTTTTTCCCTACAGTCATTCCGTCGCTTCTCAAGCTACATTAGTGTAGCACCTCTCAATGGGGTTTGTCAATATATCTCAAACATTTTTTTAATTCTATATAAAAAAACAAGCAACAAGTACTTTCACTTGTTACTTCTTCTGTTATTCTTCCAAACCGATTCTTTTAAATATCTCATCGACTCGCTTAGTATAATAAGACGGATTGAAGATTTCGTCGATTTCTTCTTGGCTCAGGCGGGAAGTCACTTCTGGGTCTGTTTCCAGCAGCGGTTTGAAGTCTACTTGATTATCCCAAGACTGCGCAGTCTTGGGCTGAACAAGGTCGTAAGCCTCTTCACGGGTCATACCTTTTTCGATCAAGGCCAACATAGCACGCTGACTAAAAATCAGACCGAAAGTAGAGCCCATGTTGCGCTTCATGTTTTCTGGGAAGACCGTCAGGTTCTTGACGATATTGCCAAAACGGTTGAGCATGTAGTCAATAAGAATAGTCGTATCCGGTGCAATAATCCGCTCAGCCGATGAATGAGAAATATCACGTTCGTGCCAGAGGGATACATTTTCATAGGCCGTCACCATGTGCCCACGAATGACACGCGCGAGGCCAGTCATATTTTCTGAACCGATCGGATTACGTTTGTGAGGCATAGCAGAACTGCCCTTTTGACCCTTGGCAAAGAACTCTTCGACTTCACGTTGCTCTGATTTTTGCAGACCGCGAATTTCTGTCGCCATGCGCTCGATTGAGGTCGCGATACTGGCAAGCACTGCAAAGTATTCTGCATGCAGGTCACGCGGCAGCACTTGGGTTGAAATTTCCTGAGCACGGATACCTAATTTATCACAGACATATTTCTCCACAAAGGGAGGAATATTAGCAAAGTTTCCAACAGCACCAGAGATTTTTCCAGCCTCAACACCAGCGGCAGCATGCTCAAAACGCTCAATATTGCGCTTCATTTCGCTGTACCAAGTTGCGAGTTTGAGACCAAAAGTCGTTGGCTCCGCATGGACACCGTGGGTACGCCCCATCATGATGGTGAACTTGTGCTCCTTAGCCTTATCAGCGATGATAGCCAGAAAATTGTCCAAATCCTTGCGGATAATAGCATTAGCCTGCTTGTAGAGGTAGCCGTAAGCCGTGTCTACCACATCTGTCGAGGTCAAGCCAAAGTGTACCCACTTGCGCTCCTCACCCAACGTCTCAGAAACCGCGCGGGTAAAGGCCACCACATCGTGGCGCGTCTCCTGCTCAATCTCCAAAATACGGTCAATATCAAAATCCGCCTTCTCACGAATCTTGGCCACATCCTCCTTGGGAATCTCACCCAACTCAGCCCATGCCTCATCAGCCAAAATCTCGACCTCCAGCCAAGCACGGTACTTGTTCTCTTCACTCCAAATGTTCGCCATCTCAGGGCGTGAATAACGGTTTAGCATTTTGTTTCTCCTCAATATTTTCAATTCTAATTTTATCGTACTATTAATTCTTCTATCCGAAATGATTTTCTTGACCTTTCGAAATTTCCTCTAAAAGGCTTGTTAATTCTGAGCTGAAATCGACTGAATCTACCATATTTTTTCTTTTTGTAGCTTCATTAAGTATTTTCTCTTTTAATCTTTCGTTCTCTGAGATATCGTTTATTCCAACTTTTCGAATTGCGAATTGTCTATCCCCTTGAATTATAAATAATTTCAATGGATTATAAAGTAGCAATTCTTTAAAGGCTTTATCTTGAGATACAAAATAATGTAAATACAAATCGTTTGAAGATTTTTTGTTATCATAAAACATTTGTAATTCTAATAATCTGACATGGAACATATCCCAAACGGTATTTAAAATCTTATCTCGTGTATTTTTTGAATAACCTTGTATTTTTTTAAATGTACGTTCTACACTTTTATCGTTTTTAAAAAATAAATCCAACAAAACTATCTCATTCTCAAGATAAACATTTAGAATATCCAATGAATATTCCAATAATACTTCCAACTTATTCTCAATTTTTTTATCATTATTTATTAAAAAAGCTTTACATACTAAACAAGCAATCGCATTATATTGAGTAAGTACCTCTTTTGCAAAGTCTGTAATCCCATCTAACGCTTCCTGAACTTGCTCTTCACCTCTTTCATCTAATTCCGTAGCTGAAATACTAGTTATTTTATCGCCATTGGTCTCTGTGAATTTAAAAAAATTAGAAATGAAATCTTTCCATATTTCCTTATCTCTAACCTCAAATGGTTTTTTTGATCGTTCCAGTATAGATGTAGACATATTAAAATTAAATTGACTTAACTTCAAATATAAAAGAAATTTCTTGGTATAGTACTGATCTTCGTAGCTTAAACGTTCACGATATTCTTTGTTTGAGAATTTATTCAAAGAATTAAGCATATTCAAGTCAAAGTTAGAGACTTTGTGCACTCTTAATTTTAAACTTTCTAAATATGTTATCCTATTATTTAAAATCCAAGTTTGTGTATAATCTGATAATCCAAAACTCTGGTATTTCCCTATTTTTACATTTTTAAAACTTCTATCAAAATTTGATTGTTCAACGTTAAATAAAAATATCTTAGTATCAATATCTCCCTTAAAAATATATTCAAAACACTCAGCTTTATGAATTATATTTGTAAATGTAGCTAGTAAGCGGATTTTTTCTTCAAAATTAAACTTTTCTGAAAGTAACGTAAAATAGTATTTCCGTTCATCAGTAGTCATATTATTAAAAAGTTCAGAAAAACTATATTCTAAATTCCCCATTTCTCTCGCTTTAAAAATCATTGAATCTAGTAAACTATGTTGCTCATCTTCAGGAACACACTTCATTATATCGATAAGTATTCTTATTTCACTCATCTATAAATCAAACTCCTCCACACTATCTACTTTATCACTTAACACCATCACATGTCCCTTTTTGCAGTTATATTCACACAACAGCTACTATTTTATTAAATAACATTTCAACGATTGACTCGGTTCTAAATCAGCATAAACGCAGCACATAAGCCTGAAAAAATATTAGCGCCTGCATGGATAACCCAACTTGGCATAATAGAACCTCGGCTCTTTTGCTCATTGATATAGCCCATTCCATAAGCAATGACAAATGTGAACACTGTTATCATGATTGTGGAGCCAATATCCAGCACTTTTAAAAATATGAGACCATGTACTAAAGCAAAACACAATGACTGAATGCCATTTTCAAGCAAAGCTTCAGCAGTCACCTGCGCAATGTGCAGGATAGGTATCGAAATGTTTTCCTGAATCTGCGGAGCCACCTTGTGCATGGTGTTGGTGCAGATAACAATAAAGTCAGCACCAGCCTACTCCAGCTTCTGAGCAATTTGACTCAGCACCTTCCGCACTCTTAGCTCAGTCGCCACTAGCCTGATAGCGCTCAATCTCCGCAAAATCAACACTGTAAAGCAGAATCTTAGCCGAATGCAGACCGCCAAGCTCCTTTTTGATGGTTTCGTTGATGAGCTGATAATAAGTCGTTGTGCTCTCCCAGCTCATGCCACCGATAAGACCGATTGTTTTCATGATATTCCTTCTACTTACTCAAAAAGTAATCACATATACGAGGAGCTGCTAAATTTTTAGGATAGCCTACTCCATAATTCTTTTTCGTAAGACTACAATATCCCTTACTATCAATCTGATAAATATAACTATTAATCTCTCCTGCTAATGTCGTAAAATAAATCGTAACTTTGTTAGGAACATGCTCAAAATTTGCTTTACCTTCAAATAAGTGTGTCAGTATTTCATTTTGATGTGCCTTTGAAACTATATATATTTTTTGGTCCACATCCAGTTTTGGTATAATTTCACAACTTTCATTCTCTCCAAAGATTATATGAAGATTGAAAACTGGTTGAACATTTACAATTTCAACCGAGCAAATTTTATCTCTTTTATTATCCGATGCATAAGATTTTTCAAAACCATTCGGCTCAACAAACTGTTTCTTTTGGTGCTTTTTTACAAGATAATACCAGTGTTTATCATCAAAATATACTCTACAATCAGGTTTTATAAGCTGGTAATCATAACTTAGAACAAATTCTGGACGATATTTTAATAATTCTCTATGGTTTTCTTGAGACATTTGGAAATGTATTACTAGCACTGATATAACAATACCAGATATATTACCATAGAAGCTTAACCAATCCCCCAAACTAGAATTCAAATATCTTGATATAAAAGATAAAACAACAGAAAATATTGGCCCTAACAAAATGATTAGTATGAATAAAAAGATGAATGTTTTAAAGTTTTCCTTGAAATATTTAATCATTCTTCTCCTCCTCAAAAATCTACTCCTTCCCCAAACTCTCTCACACTATTCGGCTCATTACTAAACACCGTCACATGCCCCATTTTACGGTTGTGTTTGGCTTCTGCTTTGCCATAAAGGTGGAGGTGGGCGCTAGGGTTTTGGGAGACATATTCCTTAGCTTGCTGGACGTGCTGGCCGAGGACATTGAGCATGACGGCTGGAGCATGGAGGTGAATTTCTGGAAGCGGGGCGCCGAGCACACCCAAGATATGGGTATCAAATTGTGAAAAGTTGCAGGCTTCGATGGAATAGTGTCCCGAGTTGTGGGGGCGCGGAGCAATTTCATTGACGATGATGTCATCAGACGTCGCAAACATTTCCACGCAGAGGGTGCCTGAAAGATTGAGTTTTTTGGCAATTTGCACCGCCATACTCTTAGCTTTCTCAGCTAATTGATTTGAGATACGGGCTGGGACAATGGTTTTTGAGAGGATGTTGTTGCGGTGGATATTTTCCTGAACAGGAAAAACCGTCACGTCCTTGCCATTGCCTGACACGATGACCGAGATTTCAAGGTCAAAGTCTACAAACTCTTCCAAGACACACTCAGCAGAGTTTGCTAATTGGCTAGCGGCAGCTAAATCGTCCTGTGATTTAATAACGACTTGACCGTGACCATCGTAACCACCTGTGGCTGTTTTCAAAACGTAAGTCTTGCCCAGATCCAAATCTTCCAAATCCAGACTGGAAGTCACCACTTTGTAAGGGGCGACTGTCACATTGGCCTTGTTGGCGAGAAAGTCCTTTTCAAAGATTCGGTTTTGCGAAATGCGGAGCAAATCTGTGCCTTGAGGCAGCTGACCGTCCTTGACAACAGCATCGAGACCGTCTGCATCAACATTTTCAAATTCATAGGTGAGCACATCACAGCGCTCTGCTAATTGACGCAAAGCGTCCACATCATCGTAAGGCGCCACAATCATCTCAGACACATGCGAGGCAGGACAGTCCGCTGTCGGATCTAGCGTCACCACCTTGTGTCCCATATAAATAGCTGAAATCGCCATCATCTGCCCGAGCTGGCCGCCGCCGATAATTCCTATTGTCTTAGTTGAACTCATCTGTTGAAGCCTCCGCGATTTTTCCTTGTTCCTCTGCGAAATTTGCTAACGCTACTGCCAAGTCTTGGTCTTCAAGGGCTAGGATACGCAGAGCTGTCAGGGCAGCGTTGGTAGCTCCCGCTTCACCAATAGCCATGGTCGCCACAGGCACACCGCCCGGCATTTGTACAATAGAATAGAGTGAGTCCAAGCCGCTGAGGGCGCGTGATTTGACCGGCACACCAATAACAGGCAGCGTTGTTTTAGATGCCACCATACCCGGCAAATGCGCAGCCCCGCCGGCACCGGCGATGATGACTTTGATGCCGCGGCTGCGCGCTTCTTCAGCGTGCTTAAACATGAGATCAGGGGTACGGTGGGCAGAGACGACTTTTTTCTCATAAGCCACGTCGAACTTGTCTAATACTTGAGCTGTTTTTTGCATGGTTGCCCAATCGGATTTGGAGCCCATGATAATAGAAATAATTGGTTTCATAATAAGATACAAAGGGACGTTTCAGTTTACCGAAAATTTCCGTAGAAGTAAAATAATCCAGTGGATTATTTTAGCCTTGAGCCTTACAACCCAAATGCGAGAGGGAAAACTAACGACGACGCTTGCGTCTAGGCAGTTTTATCTTTTTTCCTAGGTCTTAGTCCCGTGTTCAGTTAGGCTAGCCAACTAAACTTTCCTTTCTTTAAGTTTAGGGATTTTACTTATTCCTTTTCTTTTTGTCAGTTATCTTAAGCTCTGGGGATGCAAGCAATCTGCCTTTGGCGTTCCATTGCTTATTTTCGAGCCAAAATGTCTCGAAAATCCCCCGCCACTAAGTCTAAACCGACTTGGTAACTTTCAGCACGGCGATAACTGACGAGTTTGGATCGCTTACACTCGCCCTTCTTTTTTAGTCTTTAATGGCTTTACTCCCGATATCAGTACGGTAGAATAGCCCTTCCGTCTTTTGTTCGGCAAGTTTGTTGTAAATTTTGTCCTGACAAGCTTTGACGCTGTCGGCTGTGGTGACCAGCATGTAGACGCGACCACCGTTTGACAAGAGTAGTTGGCTATTGCCATCAAACTTAGCCCCTGCATAGTAGGTGATAATGTCGCCATCAGTCTTTTCCGGCAAAGCCACACCTTTTTCGTAAGCCAGCGGATAGCCATCTGAAGCGACCACCACACCGAGGGTCACACCCGCGTCTAGCCAAGTGATGCCAGGCTCCTTACCAGCCAAAATATCCGTGATGTTCTGCGCAAAATCCGAAGTCAGGCGCGGCAGGATAATCTGAGTCTCGGGATCGCCAAAGCGGGAGTTGAACTCGATGACCTTAGGACCATCAGCGGTCAGGATAAGCCCCGCGTAAAGCACGCCAAGATAAGGACGCCCTTCCCTAATCATGCCTTCAAGCACTGACTTGACAATGCTGTCAACCGACTGGTCAATTACGCTTTGCGGTAGGTGGGGAACTGGTGCATAGGCCCCCATACCACCTGTATTTGGCCCCTTGTCGCCATCATAGGCACGCTTGTGATCCTGCGCCGCAGGCATGACATAGAACTTATCCCCATTGACAAAGGCAAAGAGGGAGAACTCCTCGCCATCAAGGAACTCTTCGATAACCACACGCGCACCAGACTCGCCGAACTTATTATCCAGCAGCATCTCGCGCGCTGCTTCGACCGCTTGCTCCACGGTTTCAGCCACGACCACGCCCTTGCCCAGCGCCAAGCCGTCCGCCTTCACGACGATTGGTGCCCCCTGCTTTTCGATGTAGGCCTTGGCTTCCTCAAAGTCGGTAAATGTGCCATAGGCTGCAGTCGGAACACCGTATTTGGCCATGATCGACTTTGCAAAATCTTTGGACCACTCCAGCTCCGCTGCTAATCTGGTTGGACCAAAAGCTTTGAGCCCAGCCTGATTAAAATCATCAACGATCCCAGCAGCTAGCGCATCATCCGGACCGATAAAAGTCCAAGCGATATCATTGTTCCTTGCAAAATCAATCAGCTTGGAATGTTCGGAAATTCCGATATTTACGATTTCCAAACCATCCAGCGTCATCCCATTATTGCCGGGCGCCACAAAGACCTGCTCAACCTGTGGAGACTCCAACAGTTTCCTCGCAATCGCATGCTCACGACCACCCGAACCAACAACCAAAAGTTTCATAGCTAAGATACCTCAAGATAAAACAATCACGAGTGCTTGCGCACCCAAATCAACAAACCACGCAAAAACCAGACGCTTTTTTACGAATTATGTAGGATTATTATAACATATTTGTTCGTCATTTTTATAGGAAAGAAAATTAAAAAATTCGCATGATGCGAATTTTTTATCTTTTAACAAGTATAACAGAGCGGCGCACATAACTATCTACCTCCGCAATCTTAAATCTTTTTTATTCTTCCTCAGGGTAGGTCATGCCCCATTCTCGGCGCAGCTGGGTCATGATGGTCATGACATCCTGTGTATAGTCCAGGTGCATGCTATCCTCGATACCTGCGACCGCCTTTTCCATATCGGCAACTTCGTAAGCTAGAGCCTTTGCGGTGTCTCCTGCTTCGATTACTTCTTGGTGGCCATCCTCGGTATAGGTAATGACTGCCTTTTGACCGCGCGGATACTCATAAAGTTCGACATAGCCCTTATCATAGGCGATGGTTCCCCGTTTGGGCTGCTTGGCGTGGAGGCTGAGAGTAACCGTTGCCATTTGACCTTGGTCATTAGTCAAAAGAATACCGACCTGCTCATCTACACCAGTTGGTGCCAGCTTAACCTGCGAAGCAATCTGGTTGGGGCTCGATGCCATAAACCAGCGGACAAAGGACAAAGCGTAGACGCCAATATCCAATAAGGCACCGCCGGCTAAATCACGACTAAAGAAACGATTGGTCATATCATAGTCTTTATAGCTACCAAAGTTCATCTGGATAAGCCTGAGTTCTCCCAATTTTCCCGAATTCACAATCTCTGATAATTGGCGGTAAATCGGCATGTGGAAAATCGTCATAGCTTCCGCCAAGATGACATGATTTTCCTCAGCCAAGCTAATAGCCTCCTCTAACTCTTCAGAGTTAAGGGTAATAGATTTTTCGCAGAGCACATGTTTCCCCTTAGCTAGAGCTTTGCGTAAAAAATTGATATGGGTATTGTGGGGCGTTGAGATATAGATAATATCAACATCTGGATCATCAAACACTTCGTCAATCTTGTCATAGACCTTCTCAATCCCATATTTTTCAGCGAAGGCCACGCCCTTTTCATAGGTGCGGTTAGCGACCGAGTAGAGTTTTCTGCCCTGAGTCTGCAAGGCTTGGGCTAGTTCGTTGGCAATGACACCCGTTCCTAAGGTTGCCCAATTATATTGCTTTGTTCCTGTCATAATAGTCTCCTAATCTTAAAACTCCAAAAAGCACCCAGTCTCTTGACCGAGTGCTTAATAATGATTATTCGTTAAATGATACGTGAACGTGATCGTAGTGGTTTTGAGTGACACTACCACGGTCAGGCATTTGGTTCCAAGTGTAGGCTGGTCCATAAATATTATTCACAGGTGAATAGAATTTTTGTTGATAAATCACGTATGAGATATCATAAGCATCCATGTTATCAATAGCGTACTGAGCTACTGCATCACCCTCCGCTGAGTATGGATCAACCATAACGTCTACAGCAAGACCTTTACCATGGTCTTGGGCGTCAGCACCTGTACGGTAACCACCAATATCAGTGATACCATATTGGTTAGCTACGTCATTAGCAAATGTCGCTGCTTGCGGTTGCATACCTGCCGTATTAACAGAAACAGTCTGTGCTTGTTGAGTAGCAGAAACCTGCTCAGCAGGTGCTGCATAAGTTTGCGCAACAGCCACCTCTTCCTGAGCCGCTTCAGATTCTGTTGTTTCTGCTACAACTGGCGCTTGGCTATCTTCTGAAGTCGCTGCTTCTGGAGCTGTCGCTGAAGCGTCTGTTGGTACAGCAGCCTGTCTAGCCATTGGTGCTTCTGAAACTGAAGAGGCAGTTGCGGCTGAAGGCTCTTGAGGAGCTTCTGATGATGTATAAGCAGCCACTTGAGCATCACCACTGGTTACTGAAGGATCAGCAGCCTCCGAATCAGTACCTGCTGCTACTTCTGCTGTAGAGTCAGATGAAGCAGTGCTATCACTTGCAGCTGAAACATCAGTGTTATCGATTGATGTTGTTGTACCATCGTTAGTTGTTACTTGGTTTGAGCTGAAGTCAACAGTTGTGGATTGGCCAGCTGCACCACTATCTGCTGATGGTTCAATAACTGCTGATGTCGCATTGTTATTAGCATCATAAGTCGCTGTAATAACAGTACCTGGCATGATCAAGTTAACGTTTGAAATTTGGTTAACCTTAGCCAAAGTATTGAGATCAACACCCATAGCTTGTGAAATCGTGCTAAGAGTATCGCCTGCTTTTACAACATAAGTACCTGTATTACCTTCATTAACGATATCTGATTGGATTTCTTCAACTGAACGAGGTGCCCATGATTGATCAGTGTTTTCATCGGCATTAGCATGGTTAGCTTGGCTAGCAGTAAAGATAGATAAAGCAAGTGTTGAAGCTAGCAACATTTTCTTTTTGAGTTTCATATATTATTCCTTTCCTAACAGTACCTCTCAGAGATTTTGTAGTTTCTAGGATAACAACTAATCTAAAATCACTTATCCACTTAAAACTATTATGAGGCACTCACCTCTTTTGCCGACCAAGTCAGACATGGAGGGTAACTAAAACTGTTACGATAACTATCGTATCATAGAATTATTAAAAATCAAGGCGTATGATCCTGCTTAATCAAAGTATATTCCAAGTGTAACACTTGTAATATCTGAAAAAGAACTTATAGGGTTTCCCTCGCCTTTCACCCTTTTATTATACAAAATAAAAGTAAACTTCAACTTAATATCTGACCAATTTTATCCTACTTTGACCACCTTTTAAGCCTATAAAAACACCCAATGATAATTGAGTGTTTGACTGATACTTTTAATGTCTAAAATGACGAACTCCTGTGAAGACCATGGCAATTCCGTATTTATCCGCCGCATCGATGACTTCTTGGTCACGCACCGAACCACCTGGTTGGATGATTGCCTTGATGCCTGCAGCTGCAATTTCTTCAACATTATCAGCAAAGGGGAAGAAAGCATCACTGGCAAGAACTGCCCCATCAAGACGATCCGCTGCCTGTTCCAGAGCAATCTTAACTGCTCCAACTCGGTTAGTCTGACCCGGACCAACTCCGAGTGTCATATGATCGTTAGCGACTAAAATCCCATTTGACTTAACGTATTTGATGGCTTTCCAAGCGAATTCAAGCGCTGTTTGTTCCTGGTCACCAGGCTGACGCTTGGTAACAACCTTCCAGTCAGCTGGATTTTCCTTGACCACATCTTGGTTTTGTACCAATATACCGCCGACAACACCGGTATACTCTGCCTCTACTTCGCTGGCTTCTTGAGCGTCAAAAGGCAATACCAAAATGCGGAGGTTTTTCTTTTTAGTTGTAAGAATTTCAAGCGCTTCATCTGAATAAGACGGTGCAATGATGATTTCTAAGAAAATGCTATGCATTTTTTCAGCGGTAGCCGCATCCACTTCACGGTTGAGCACAACAATACCACCGAAAATAGAAACGGGGTCAGCCGCATAGGCATTGTCCCAAGCGCCTTCAATCGTGTCAGCCTGACCAATACCGCAAGGGTTCATGTGCTTGAGGGCAACGACAGTCGGACGATCCGTAAAATCACGAATAATGCGGATAGCCGCATCAGCGTCACGAATATTATTGAAAGAAAGCTCTTTACCATTAAGCTGTTTAGCTGAGGCAATAGAATACTCGGTCGGAATCGCAGACTGATAGAAATCCGCATCCTGCTGAGGATTTTCACCGTAGCGCATAGGCTGTTTGAGGTCGTAGGTAAAGGTCAGCTTTTCAGGCTTGGTTTCACCCACTTGCGCTGTGAAATAATCGGCAATCAGTGCATCATAAGCTGCTGTATGACGATAAACCTTGGCTGCCAAGCGTTGTCGTGTTTCATAAGTTGTCTCCCCAGCTTCTTTAAGTTCATCAAGAACCACTGCATAATCCCTAGGATCCACGACAACCGTGACACTAGCATGATTTTTCGCTGCAGAGCGGAGCATAGATGGTCCGCCGATGTCAATATTTTCTACAGCATCCGCATAAGTGACATCTGGTTTGAGGATGGTTTCCTTGAAAGGATAAAGATTGACCACCACGAGGTCAATGAGTTCAATATTATTGTCTCTTGCAGCCTGCAAATGGCTATCCAAGTCACGGCGAGCCAAAAGACCTCCATGAATCTTAGGATGCAGAGTTTTGATACGGCCGTCCATCATTTCAGGAAAACCTGTCACATCGTCAATGGCAACCGTGTCAAGCCCCGCCGCATCAAGGACTGTTTTGGTGCCACCAGTTGAGATAATATCCCAACCGAGTTTTTTAAGTTCTTGGGCAAACTCTACGATGCCCGCTTTATCTGAGACGCTGATAAGTGCGCGTTTAGTCATGATTTTTCCTTTCGTTGATACTTTTTAGCATCGTATCCATGTTGCTTATTTTTTTATTTCTATTCTATTAGTATTTTCTGATTTTGGGTGCTTGGTAGGTTTTTATAAATTCTTCTATCTCTACTAAATTATCAGAGAAGAGAATTTTATCGCGGTCTATCTGACTGAGAAATCCTTCCCTTACCATATCGTCATATTGGTCTTGTAAGCGATCAAAATACCCAGCTACATTATATAAAATACAAGGGGCATCATTTTGACCAATCCGAGACCAAGATATGACTTCCGTAATTTCTTCTAGAGTTCCCGGACCTCCCGGGAGAGCAATAAACACCTCTCCAAGTTCAACCATTTTTGCCTTACGACTAAGCATATCATCAACTACGATTAGCTCATTTATATCGGAATGTGCGATTTCTCTATCCTTTAAAAAACTTGGGATAACTCCTATAGCATAACCTCCATTCGCTAGAACAGTATCCGCTATAAGCCCCATAAGACCGATCTTGCCGCCACCATAAACTAAGTCATGACCATTATGAGTCAACCATTGGCCAAGCTCTCTGGTCTTAGTTTGGTAAATATCTTTATAGCCCAAGCTAGCTCCACAATAAACGGTTACTTTCATTGCGCAAATCTCTTTTCCAATTTATTTTTATGGGATTCCATAATATCCTCCAAGGAAATTTGGTATTTATCCGCTAAGATAAAAATATTATCCAACACATCTCCCAATTCTTCCTTGATATCACCGAGTTTATCAGCATCACTTTGAACAATCTCATCAGGTCTATCTCTACCAATTTCTTTTTTCCAGATAGCCTGCGCTAACTCGCCGACCTCTTCCGTCAAAAAATTACAACGGATAAAGGGGTTATACTGATACCAGTCACGCTTTTTATAAAAGGCGCTGACCCAATTTTGATATTCTTTTAGATCCATTACTTCCTCTCCACTCCCAACTCTCTCAGAACATCTGGATACAACTGATACTCAGCCGCATGGATCCGAGCTTCAAAGGTTTCAATGGTGTCATCTGGTAGGCGCGGCACACGAACTTGTTTGATAACTTTGCCCGTATCAACTCCACTGTCCACCCAGTGAACGGTCACGCCGCTCTCAGAAACACCAGCCTGCCAAGCATCTGCAATCCCGTGCGCACCAGGAAATTCCGGCAAATAGGCTGGATGAATGTTAATAATGCGACCTTCATAGGAGGTCAGCAGAGTTTCACCGACAATTTTCATGTAACCAGCGAGGACAATCAAATCAATCTGATGCTGCTCCAAGAGTTCCAAAATAGCGGTTTCGTAGTCTGCCTTATTGTTGAATTCCTTAAGTTCAAAAGCGTAGGACAGAACATCTAGGTTCTGTGCCCGTTTAAGCACATAGGCATCCCGATGATCCGAGAAGAGAAATTCAACTGGGAAGTTTTCGGCAATCACCTGAAAATTTGAACCATTGCCCGAAGCAAAGACTGCAATCTTTTTACTCATTATTTGATCACCACACTAGCATCAGTTTTTTCCACAATGCGTCCCAGCTCATAGACAGGCTCATCTAGTAATTCCTTGATACGGTCGACCTTGTCAGGACTAACCGCCAGCATGAGGCCGATACCCATGTTGAAGATTTCAAACATTTCTTGGTGCTTGATGTCGCCGTATTTTTCAAGAGCCTTGAAAATTGGTAAAACAGGAACTTTGACTTCTTCAATCTCAGCTGCCAAATGATCACCAAACATACGAGGGACATTCTCGACAAATCCTCCGCCTGTGATATTGGCAATCCCATTGACTAAGTCTTCCTTAATCAGAGGCAGTACTGGCTTAACATAAATCCGTGTTGGCTCAAGCAGGACTTCTTTAAGTTTTTTGCCTTCTAATTCCGGCAGTTCTTCCTCACCGGTATAGTCCGCAAAGACACGACGAACCAGAGAATAGCCATTTGAATGAATACCGCTGGAGGCTAGCCCAAGCAGGATGTCACCTTCCTTGACCTTTGACCCATCAATGATTTGAGATTTTTCAGCAATGCCAACCGCAAATCCCGCTAAATCGTAGTCATCTTGACCATACATACCGGGCATTTCAGCCGTTTCCCCACCGATGAGGGCCGCACCAGCCTGTACACAGCCTTCAGCGACACCCGCAACAACTTGCTCCAGCTTAGCTGGCTCATTTTTACCGGTAGCTACATAGTCCAGAAAATAGAGGGGCTCAGCACCCGCAGCAATGATGTCATTAACACACATGGCGACACAGTCTTGACCGATGGTATCGTGCTTATCATATTTAATAGCCAGCATGAGCTTGGTTCCGACACCATCTGTCCCCGATATGAGAACAGGCTCTTTAACACCAGTCGTCGTCAAATCAAACATACCACCAAAGCCCCCAAGAGCTCCCATGACACCCAGACGCTCTGTGCGTGCGACATGTTTTTTGATACGCTCGACCACTTCATAACCAGCTTCAACATCAACACCCGATTGAGCGTAAGCATTCTTTGTCATAATTTTCCTTTCTTATTTTCATGACTGATAGCAGCCAATCACTTATTTGTTTCTCTTAGAAAAAACTTGTCTTCTCTTTCAGACTTTGACGATAACGCTCCTCATAATCATACAGCGGCGTTGGATAATCACCATCAAAATAAGCGACACAGAGACCACCATTGGGCGCATCGGTTTCAAGGCCAACAGAATCAATCAAGCCTTCCTTAGACAAGTAGGTTAGACTATCTGCACCGATGATTTGACGAACCTCCTCAACACTATGATTAGCTGAGATAAGCTCTTTTCGATCTTGAATATCGATACCATAAAAACATGGATAAGCCAAAGGCGGGCTGGCAATAGCCACATGGACTTCTGCTGCTCCTGCTTCACGAAGGAGCTGTACAATCCGGCGGCTGGTTGTTCCACGAACAATGGAATCATCGATCATAACCACGCGCTTTCCTTTAACCACACCAGATACAGCAGAGAGCTTCATGCGCACCCCTTGCTCACGTAATTCCTGAGTCGGCTGGATGAAGGTTCTTTGCGTATACTGATTTTTGATCAGCCCCATTTCATTTGGTAAACCAGATTCTTCTGAAAAACCCATAGCTGCCGATAAAGAAGAATTAGGAACACCAACGACAATATCTGCCTGCTGATGGAACTCCTGAGCTAGACGCTTACCCATGTGTTTACGAGCCGTATGGACATTAACCCCCGCAATCGTCGAATCAGGACGGGCAAAATAGATATACTCCATAGAGCAAATAGCTAACTGAGTATCTGTCGTATAAGTATCGTATTGGATACCGCTATCATCAATGATAATTATCTCTCCAGGATTGACATCCCTAACCCACTGAGCACCGACAACCTCAAAAGCACATGTCTCAGAAGACACCACCCAAGCGCCATTCTTCATACGCCCGATGGACAAGGGACGAAAGCCATTAGGATCCAGAGCTGCTATCAGCTTATCCTCAGTCATGAGCAGATAGGCAAAACCACCTTTAATAGTATTAAGCGCTTCTTTAACCTTATCAATAAAGTTAGCCTGCTGGCTATGACGAATCAGATGGATCAAAATCTCACTATCTGAAGTACTAGAAAAGATGGCTCCCTTCTCCTCTAACTCCCTACGTAGAGTCTGAGCATTGGTCAGATTACCATTGTGAGCCAAGCCAAGATCTCCATCATGAAAACGGAAATAAAATGGCTGAATATTATCAATACTGGCTTCACCAGCCGTAGCATAGCGAACATGCCCAATAGCAGCAGAACCTTCAAGCTTTTCGAGGTCATACGGATCCCTAAAAACATCTGATAACAAGCCTGTATTACGATGACGCTTTAATCGACCATCTGCATTGGACAAGATACCAGCACCTTCTTGCCCTCGATGCTGGAGACTGTGAAGACCAAAATAAGTCACTTGAGCGGATTGTGGATGACCCCAAATCCCAAAAATACCGCACTCTTCATTGAGTGATTTCACTTCATATGTCATAGTTTTTTGCCTTTTTCATTTCTAGGGAAAACTCCCAGTCATTTCTTAGTAAAATAGTTGACTGCTGATGCAAAAAGTTTTTGATCTTTATTACCAGGAATATTCTGGAAAAGCCCCTCTTCATAACGTTCTGAATGTCCCATCTTACCAATAATTTGTCCATTTTTGCTGGTAATCCCTTCGATCGCATAGTAAGAGCCATTGGGATTATAACGAGAGTCTACCGTTGCCCTACCATCAAAATCAACATACTGACTCCAAATCTGACCATTATCACGAAGCTCAGCAAACTCCTCAGCACTGACAACAAATTTTCCTTCACCATGTGAGACTGCAATAGTATGAATATCACCCACCTCTACACCAGCCAGCCACGGCGAGTTGGTATTAACAATACGAGTTTCAACCATTTTAGCCACATGTTGGTTAGAATCATTATAAAAGAGAGTAGGGCTACTTGAATCAACAGCGTCAAAGTTTCCATATGGTAACAAGCCTGATTTGACAAGAGCCTGAAAACCATTACAAATGCCAATAATCAAACCACCCCGGGCAATAAAGTTGTCAATCGCTTGACTGACCTTAGCATTAAGGAGAATATTGACAATAAACTTAGCAGACCCATCTGGCTCATCAGCAGCAGAGAAACCACCCGCAAAGAAAAGGATGTTAGCTTTATCGATATGATCAACCATAATATCAACAGAACGTTCAATCGCTTCAGCATCCAAGGTTACAAAGGGCACCATATTAACGATTGCCCCTTCCTTTTCAAAAGCTCTGGCAGAATCATACTCAGAGTTTGTTCCCGGAAAGACAGGAATATAAACTACTGGCTTAGCAACTACTGATGGATTGACAGCTATATCATGAGTAGTAACAGCAGGCAAATCAGCCACTGGAGCGTCTTGCTCAAACTCAGTTGGATAAACAGTATCAAGCTTGCCTTCAAATGCAGCAAGCAGCTTATCACCAGACAGCTTGACAGAATTAACAGTTAGGTTGAAATCCTCAGTAGTTTGACCCAGTTTAATGGCTCCCTCTATCTCTTCAAAAGAAGTAAAGACGAATCCACCTAATTGTCCCGTCAAAATCGAATCAACTTCATCGACCATGACACGAGCACCCAAACGATTACCAAAGCTCATCAAAGCGAGACTTTCCATAAGACCGCCATACTTGACTGCCGATAGGGCTGTGAGATTATGATCACTCTGAATGTCAGACAAGGTTTTTAAATTTTCCTTGATACCTGCAAAGTCAATCTCTTTAGATAAATCAAAGCCCGGTAGATAATAGATGGTTTCACCAGCAGCCTTAAATTCTGGTGAGTAAACTCTAGTCACATCTGCTGTTGTCACACCAAAAGCCACTAATGTAGGAGGTACTGTCAATTCCTCAAATGTCCCAGACATAGAATCCTTACCACCGATAGATGGCAGACCTAATTGTATCTGTGCCTCAATAGAACCTAGCAAAGCTGCCACTGGCTGACCAAAGCGCTCTGCTTGCTTATCCATGCGTTGGAAGTATTCTTGATACGAAAAGCGAGCCTTAGACCAATCAGCGCCTGTCGCCGCTAAACGAACTGTCGCTTCAATAACCGCATAAGCTGCCCCATGATAAGGTGACCACTCAGCCAAATAAGGATGATACCCCTGGGCCATCACAGAAGCGGTCTTGGTTACACCATGACGCACAGGTAATTTCTGAATGGAACTCTCAGCTGGTGTCACTTGATAACGACCTCCTAGAGGCTGATTGACAGTCGAACGACCAACAGAGCTATCAAAAATCGTTTGTAAACCTTTTTGACTAGCATGATTAAGATTTGACAATACTGTCAAGGTATCTCCCTCAAGATGATCAATGTCTGTTTTCCTTTGCTCAGGAAGATTAACAGAACTGTCAACCACTTTAGCATCAACCTTGACACGAACCCCATTAGTATCCAAGAAAGAACGCTCTAAGTCTACAATAGTCTGACCCTTCCACTGCATGACAAGATTTGGCCTTTCCGTAACTTTAGCCACAACAACTGCATGAATATTTTCCTTAGCACAAGCCTCTACAAATGTATCCGCGTCTGCAGGACGAACAACTACCGCCATGCGCTCTTGAGACTCAGAAATCGCAATTTCCGTTCCGTTAAGCCCAGCATACTTGAGTGGTACTTTATCCAAATTAATTTCAAGACCAGCAGCCAATTCACCAATGGCTACACAAACACCACCAGCACCAAAGTCATTAGATTTTTTGATCAAGCGTGTCACATCTCCATTGCGAAACAAGCGTTGAATCTTACGTTCCTCAATAGCATTCCCCTTTTGAACTTCAGCTCCTGCTGTCTCAACAGAAGTGACTGTTTGAACCTTCGAAGATCCAGTAGCTCCGCCGATACCATCGCGACCTGTCTTACCACCCAGTAAAATAATCACATCCCCAGGCTCAGGCTTTTCACGAACTACATTCTCTTTAGGGGCTGCACCAACAACTGCTCCCAGCTCCATCCGCTTAGCAACAAAACCTGGGTGGAAGTATTCTTTAACATAAGTAGTCGCCAAACCAATCTGATTCCCATAAGACGAATAACCATGCGCTGCTGTTTTAGAGATAACCTGCTGAGGCAATTTCCCTTCTCGAGTATCTGTCACAGCAGCTGTAATATCCCCAGCACCTGATATTCGCATAGCTTGATAGACATAAGAGCGTCCTGACAATGGATCCCGAATAGCCCCTCCGATACAAGTTGCTGCCCCACCAAAAGGCTCAATTTCGGTCGGATGATTGTGAGTTTCATTTTTAAACATTAAAAGCCAAGGTTCTTTGACACCATTGACATCTACCTCGATCTCAACTGAACAAGCATTAATTTCATCAGAAACTTCCATATCATCCAAACGACCATTTGCACGCTCATAGCGACCAAAAATCGTCGCCATATCCATCAAGGTCTCAGGCTTCTCCTCACGTCCCAGTTCACGGCGCATAGCCAAATACTTGTCATAGGTCGCCTGTAGCTGCTCCTGGAATTGTGATTCTGAAAAATCAATAGCCTGCAATTCTGTCTCAAAGGTCGTATGACGGCAATGATCAGACCAGTAGGTATCCAATACCTTGAGCTCAGTCTCAGTTGGCACGCGCCCAATTTCCTTGTAATAGTCTTGAATAAAGAGTAGGTCTGCCACTTCCATAGCCAGACCCTCTTGACTCTTGTACCTAGCAAAATCATCCGCACTGTAGTCTTCAAAGAAATCCAAGTAAGGAATCGTCTCTGTAGCATTTGAAAAATCATATAAGACAATTCCCTCGTCAATATTTTTAAAACGAGAATCAACAGGATTGAGAAGATAGCTTTTGACAGCTTCCAACTCCTCTACAGCAATATCCTTGTTAAGCAAATAAAGCTGAGCCGTATAAACTTGGCTATCTTCATTTCCACCTAATAATAACAATGCTTCCTTGGCACTAGCAGCACGTTGATCAAACTGACCTGGAAGTGACTCAATAGCAAAATAAGCGTGATTGCCTAAGATATCGGCCATTTCTTGCTCATTCAAAAGCTGGTCTGTCACCAGCTCAGAAAATACACGTTCTTCAGCTCTGCTTAATAAATCCTCAGGGATATTAAAAACATCATAGACCTGAACAAGACGAAGAGTACTCAAAGTCTTCAGCTGCAAATGATGCCTTAATTCACGAACAAGGGATTCCGCCTTCCCTTGAAAATTGTCTTTCTTCTCTACAAAAATACGTTTATCCATTGTTAAAATCCTTATATCTCCGCTAGACCTGCTACTTCAAGGTTTGCAACTTTTCCCAAACAAGCTGATAAACATCAGTAATATTTCCTAGATCTCGACGAAAGACATCCTTATCCATATGATGTCCCTCGTCATCCCAAAGTCGACAGTTATCTGGTGAAAACTCATCAGCTAAAATGATTGTGCCATCCTTATCAAAACCAAACTCTAACTTGAAATCAACCAAAGTTAGACCAATTTGCTTAAACCAATCACTTAAAAGTTCATTGATGCGACGTGTCTCCGTCTTCAAAAAAGAAATCACCTCATCATCAGCAATCTTCAAAAATTTGACATGCTCATCATTGATAAAAGGATCATCGAGATCATCATTCTTATAATAAAACTCAACAATAGGTTCCTCTAATACAATACCTTCATCTATACCAAATCGCTTAGCAAAGGAGCCTGCAGTGACATTTCTAAGAACAACTTCTAAAGGAATAATCGTTACCTTTTTATTCAACTGTTCAGTTTCCGACAGTTGCTTGATAAAATGGGTTACCACACCAGCTTGATTCAGCTGGCTAAAAATAAAAGATGAGATAGCATTGTTTAGTACACCTTTACCTACAATAGTCTCCTTACGAGCACCATTTAACATAGTAGCCTGGTCTTTATAAACTGACACAATCTCATTCTCATCATCCGTTGTATAAATATCTTTAGCCTTACCAGTATAAACCAACTCTTTTTTCACTAAAATGTTCGCCTTTCACTTTTTATTATACCAAAGTTTATCACAACGAATAATTAATTTCAATTATTCGTTTACAATATTATGTTATTTTTTAAAAACATTCGGTTTTTATTGTAAAAAAGAAAATATAAATCAATAGTCCAAAAAACTAACAGCAATAATTCACTACTCTACCAAAGCATCCAAACTAAAAACAAAAAAGAGCTTGGAAACTCCTGTCCCAGTCCCAAGCTCTTTCTCATTTATAATCGATTTTCTAAATAATCTAGCATATCGCCAAGTTTAACAATTTCTTCAATATCATCATCTGGAATCTCAAGTGAAAATTCATCCTCTAAATTAATAACAAACTCCATCAAATCTATAGAATCAACGCCTAGTTCATCCTTGAGATTAGTTTCTTCACTAACTTCAAAAGTCTCCTGATGCATTTGTTCCTTAATCATCCGACCAATAATCGTAAAAATTTCTTGTCGCGTCATTTTTCCTCCTCACCTATTTAGAAAATTCATCAACAATTTTAGGAACAACATCATTTTTTAACATACTACGCACCTGCTTGATAGTATAGTAAACTGCATTAGCATCACTTGATCCATGACACTTGACAACAGGTGCCTGTAAACCAATCAAAACAGCACCGCCAGCAGAAGAGTAGTCCATTACACCACGTAGACTGTAGAGACTATCCTTCATCAAGAAAGCCCCAAGTTTCGTCTTGATGCCACCTTCTTTAATAACTGATTTGAGAGTCTGTAAAATAGACAAACCAGTTCCCTCAATAGTTTTCAAAACTGCATTACCTGTAAAACCATCAGCAACTACAACATCAGCAACCCCATTGAGTAACTCACGCGCCTCAATATTCCCAATAAAATTAATTGAGGGTTCTTCAGATAATAAACCAAAAACTTCCTTGCGTAAAGGATCTCCCTTGGTCGCTTCTGTCCCATTATTTAAAAGACCCACACGAGGACGCTCAATGCCACGTACAGCTTCTGCATAATAAGATCCTAAAATAGCATATTGATGCAGGTGAGCAGCGGAATTCTCAGCATTCGCCCCTAAATCAAGCATATCAAATCCCTTACCGTCCATTGTTGGCAATGTAGAGAGTAAAGCTGGACGATCAATCCCCTTGATGCGCCCAACAACGAATAAACCAGCTGCCAAAAGAGCACCTGTATTACCAGCAGAAATCAAAGCATCTGCCTCTTGATCACTGACCGCTTGAGCACCTAATACCATAGAAGCCTGCTTTTTCTTTCGAATAGATCTAACCGGCTCATCATCAGAATTAATCTTTTCATCTGTATGAATCACCTCAACACGTTCATCAACAGTCAAGTATTCATTGATTTTTGATTCATTCCCGTACAATCTCACCTTAATATCTTGAAACTCTTCTAACGCCTTGTTAACACCCTCTATGATAGCTTGTGGGGCATTATCGCCACCCATAGCATCAATAGCAATTGTTCTCATACCTACCCTCCTTAATCACATCAAAAATTTCGCTCATGTATTATAGCATAATGCCCCTGCAAATGCACCCTGACCATAAATTAAAATCAAACTCCATTATATACTTAAAAACAGTGCCATATTTATAGTCACTGTTTCAAAACAAAAGATGCCTAACTAACTTTTTGAGATCATCTCATAATATCTCCCCACTTAGCAAGATCATCAATGAATTTTTTAGACTTCAAATGGATACCAACATAATTATCGTAAATATCATCCAAAAATAATCGCAACTTCTTTTTCATTCCATCCTGGATAGAAATCGTTTGTAACTCCTCAAAAGAAACTGACTGAAAGCGATCTAAAAGATAAGGAACATTAGGATCCAGGTGACTTCTTCTATCATCCCTATCATAATGCTCCGGACACAATAATCCAGAGTATTGATAGGAAAAATCAAACCGCTGACCGACACGATGGCAAAAAACACAATCATGAAAATTAAGCTGAACACCAAAACGATCAAGCACTTGTAATTCAAAAATATTAGTTAGTATCTCATAATCCAATCCTTGCTCCATCAGCTCCAAAGTTTTCAATAAAAAGACAAAGAGTTGAGGATCATAAGTCCCATCAGCAATAGCAACATCTACTAGAGATACAATATAACTCGCATAAGACAAAACAAAGATATCCTGATTAATCGATTTAAAAGTCTCAACCTCACGATAATCATCAATATAGGATAGACCGTCATCATTAATTTTCATGATAAACTCAGCAACAGTTAAGGGTTGTATCACGGAAGCTAACTTAGATCGACTAACATGCTTAACAAAGAACATCCGCTTACCAGCCCCTTCCGTAAAGATTTTAACCAACTTATCATCCTCACGATAATTACGATTAAAAAGGACTATCCCTCGTGATTCTTTAGTCTGCATAGGCTTCCATATACTCTTTGAGCCGCTTCATCGCTTCCTTAATGGTTTCCATACTAGCTGCATAAGATATACGAAGATATCCCTCACCATATTGGCCAAAAGCCACACCAGGAATCATAGCTACAGCCTTTTGATGAGCAAAAACTTTCAAAAATTTAAAAGAATCCTGACCAGCAGAGACTGGAATTTTTGCAAATATATAAAAAGCACCAGTAGGTTTAATAATCTTGAAGTTCATTTCCTCCATCTTATCAATAATATAATCACGACGCTTAATATATTCTTTTTTCATTAGTAGAGCATCATTTTTCCCAGCCGTAAGAGCTTCAATCGCAGCAAATTGAGCATTAGTTGTTGCTGCCGTCACCAAGTACTGATGGCTCTTAATTAATTGAGCAGTTATTGACTCAGGTGCAAATATAAAACCAATTCGCCAACCTGTCATAGCATGAGATTTAGATAAACCATTAATAATAATCGACTGGTCATGAAGATATTCACCAATAGAAACATGACTGTCATCAGTATAAGTAAGCTCAGAGTAAACCTCATCGCTAATGACAAAAATGTTATACTTCCTTAAAACATCTGCGAAAGCCTTAATTTGCTCACGTGAATAAGTGACACCAGTAGGATTAGTCGGATAATTCAAAAGTACCGCTTTAAGCTTATCCCCCTGCTCAATAATTGCTGTCTCCAACTGATCAGGCGTTAAAACAAAATCATTAGCTGTCGTATCAATTTCAACAATTTTAGCGCCCACAAGGTTAACAATAGGCTCATAACCAGGATAAGCAGGAGCTGGTAGCAAAACCGTATCACCAGGCTCTAAAATAGCTGATAAAGTTGCAGAAAGTGCTTCAGTCGCTCCAATAGTTACCAAAATCTCAGATTCTGGTTTATAAGTTAAATGATACTTTTCTCTGACAAAATCAGCTGCTGCCTGGCGTAATTCCAACAAACCAGCCATACCAGTATAGTGACTCTGATTAGCATCAATAGCCGACTTTGCTGCTTCCTTAACATGATCCGGAGTCGTAAAATCAGGTTCTCCCAAGGTCAGCTTTAAAATACCCGGAACAGATGAAATTGACTGATCAAACTGACGGATTAAAGACACTTCAATTTTATCCAGATTTTTATTAAAACGTTTTGTTAAATCCATGGTCTATACCTCACAAAGATGTTACCTTCTATTATACAGCAATTTCAAATAAAAAGAAAAAGAGGTAGAACCCCCTCTATAAAATCAATAATTATCTTGCAACTTCAAGTTCAAATAATGGAGAAAGTGGACGTTTTTCATGAATACGAATAATAGCATCAGCAATCAAGTCAGCAATAGAAATCTGCTCGATTTTATCAATCAGACGCTCTTTCGACATCGAAATAGTATCCAAAACAACTAATTTTTTAATCGCAGAATTTTCAATATTATCAAGCGCTGGACCAGATAAAACAGGATGTGTACAAGATGCATACACTTCTGTAGCACCAGCATCGGCTAAAGCATTCGCAGCGTGACAAATAGTTCCAGCAGTATCAATCATATCATCTATCAGAATACAAATCTTACCTTCAACATTTCCGATAATATTCATAACTTCACTAGTATTCATTTTATCAACACTACGACGCTTATCAATAATAGCAATCGGCGTACGGAGATATTGAGATAATTTACGTGCACGGGTCACACCACCATGGTCTGGACTCACCACAACCACGTCCTCCCCTTCAAAACCTTGACGAAGGAAATAATCTGCAATTAACGGCGCTCCCATCAAATGATCGACAGGAATATCAAAAAAACCTTGAATTTGAGCAGCATGCAAGTCAACTGTCAATAAGCGATCGACACCCGCAACCTCAAGCATATTGGCTACAAGTTTTGAAGTAATAGGCTCGCGTGAACGAGCTTTACGATCCTGACGAGCATAACCATAGTAAGGAATAACCACGCTAACAGATTCAGCACTAGCGCGCTTAAGTGCATCCACCATAATTAAAATTTCCATCAAATTACTATTAACAGGCGAACTCGTTGACTGTAATATAAAAACATGATGGCCCCGGATAGATTCTTCAATATTAACTTGAATCTCACCATCAGAAAATTCACGAACAGTAGCCCTACCAAGAGGAATGCCAATAGAATCAGCAACCTTCTCAGCCAGATCCTGATTTGATGACAAAGCAAACAACTTCAGATTATTAAATGACATGACTTCCTCCAAAAATTTCTCCCACTAATATTCTACCGTTTTTCTACCATATTTTCAATTTAAAGTCATAGACACATTGTCAAGTCAAGTGCAACAAGTTCGTGGATAGACTAGGATCCCATTGATTAGGCTGTTTGGGCTAGCCCAAACAGAAATTTTGCTGTTTTGTAATGATGAAGTCGTCTAGGTCTCT
>NZ_JBZFUN010000014.1:0-22235 GCF_058314555.1 Streptococcus sp. ALY_211
TGGGCTAAATGGGATGATTGGTGATATTAAAAAAGAAGCGGGACGACAGTCCCTAGCCTCTTCATTTTAGTTATCCTAAGAAGCGTTGTAAAAACTCTTTAGTACGAGTTTCTTTAGGATTTTCGAAGATCTGTTCTGGTGATCCTTGCTCGGCGATAAGGCCTTTATCCATAAAAATAACGCGATCAGAGACGTCTTTGGCAAACTCCATTTCATGAGTAACAATCAGCATGGTTAAACCAGATTTGGCTAAATCTTGCATTGTTTTTAGCACTTCACCAACCATCTCGGGATCCAGTGCAGATGTTGGTTCGTCAAAAAGGATGGCTTCAGGATTGACAGATAATGCTCTGGCGATAGCTACACGCTGTTTTTGACCACCTGATAGCTGAGCTGGCTTGGCTTTCCAGTATTGCTTACCCATTCCAACTTTTTCTAAATTTTCTTTAGCAATCTTGGTTGCTTCAGCCTTATCACGCTTGAGGACTGTGGTCTGGGGGACAATGGCATTATCAAGAACATTGAGGTTTTCAAAAAGGTTGAACGATTGGAAAACCATGCCTAACTTTTCGCGATAGGTCGTGAGGTCGTATCCTTTTTCTAGGACATTTTGTCCATGGTAGAGGATTTCTCCATCTGTTGGAATTTCTAAGAGATTAATGGAGCGAAGGAAGGTGGATTTTCCAGAGCCTGAACTGCCAATGATAGAGATGACTTCACCCTTTTGTACAGATAAGGAAATATCTTTTAGGACCTCGTTTTTACCAAAGGATTTCCTGAGGTGTTTGATTTCTAAAATAGTATCAGTCATTAGTGAATCCCTCCTTGCGTATAGTTATCTTGGTCAAGGCGGCGTTCTACATAACGCAGGATGCGTGTAACAACAAAGGTCAAGATGAAGTAGATAGTGGCAATGACAAAGAAGGTTTGGAAATATTTATAGCTTTGTGTTGCTACGGTATTACCAGTAAAGTAGAGTTCAACAACAGAGATAACATTGAGGACTGAGGTGTCCTTGATATTGATAACGAACTCATTACCAGTTGCTGGTAGGATGTTGCGGATAACTTGTGGAATAACAATCTTGCGCATGGTTTGTCCGTGGGTAAAACCAAGTGCAGTTGCAGCTTCAAATTGTCCCTTGTCTACTGCAAAGATACCACCTCGGACAATCTCGCTCATATAAGCCCCTGTGTTGATAGAGACGATAAAAATAGCAGCGGTTGTCCGGTCTAGGTCATAGCCGAAGGCCTGAGCTGTTCCGTAGTAAATAACCATAGCTTGTACGATCATAGGAGTCCCACGAAACACTTCGATATAAACATTGAGGAGCCAGCCAAATAGTTTTTGAAGGCTAGCTAGAGCAGTATTGCTTGCTTTTGGTGCAGTCCGGTAGACTCCGATTAAAAGACCAATGGCTGTCCCTACAACAGTCCCTATGATGGATATCAGAAGGGTCATGGCTGTCCCACGTAGGAACTGTTTCCAGTTTTGGGCTAGAATGGTGGCCATTTGACCAAAGAATCCTGGCTCTTTCTGGCTAGTCTTTTTTTCTAAGGGCTGAGCTTTGATCATATCATCCATGAGCTGCAGTCTCTCTTTTTCAGAGATACCTGCTAGAACTTGGTTGACTTGATTTTTAGTGGCAGTATCATTTTTACGCAATCCAATGGCAAGTGCTGTGTCAGATTTAGAAGTTTTAAAGCCCTTGTTATCTTCAAAGGTAATCATCTTAAAGCGACTATCGGAGCTAACAGCAGATGAGGCTTCTGGGCGTTCAGAGATATAACCATCAATGACATCTGAGGAAAGGGCTTGGCGCATCTGGTTGAAATCTCCCATAGCTGTTTCTTTAGAAGCGCCGGAAATTTGGTCAATCAGATCATAGAGGTAGACCCCTTGCTGACCAGTTAATTTAGCACCTTTAAAATCAGATAAGGATTTTGCCTTTGCATACTGTCCTTCTTTGGAGACCACGATAACAGGCTTGGAGTCGTAGTAGCTGTCAGTAAAGGCAATTTCTTTTTTACGTTCAGCGGTAGGACTCATCCCTGCGACGATCATATCAATTTTGCTGGATGTCAGGGCAGGAATCAAGCCGTCCCACTTAGTTTTGACGACTAAGAGTTTTTTGCCTTGTGCTTTGGCGATTTTTTTAGCGATTTGGACATCATAGCCATTGGCATAATCGCTAGTACCATCGATAGGAACGGCACCGTTTGCATCATCATTTTGTGTCCAGTTAAAGGGAGCATATGCTGCTTCCATACCGACCCGTAAGTATTCATCTGCATGAACAGATGATAAACTCCCCATCATGACCGCTAGGGCCATAAGGAGAGCGAAAGTCAATTTTTTCATGGTGTTCTCCTGTTGGTTTTGACTCTTTTAAGCGATAAAAGCTCAAAAGGTCATAAATATACATACTATCTTATTTTACAGGAAAAGAACCAGTATTTCAATGGGATAGATGGCTAATTTCGCCTCATACAGGGGAAACAATAGATTGTAGCCTGAATTGTGGTAGAATGAGTCTAAACTATTGCTGTGAGGGTATGTGAATGAAAAAAATCATAGTGATCTTGCTCGGTATTTTTGTGATGTTATTGGGCAGAGCAGTTGAGGCAGATGAGGTTAGTTCGAGGATTTTGTCCTATGATGCTAACTTATTGCTACAGTCAGATAATTCTGGTGTTTTAACGCAGGAAATTACCTTTTTGTATAGCTCTGATTTTAATGGTCAGTACATTACCCTTGGAACCGAGCAGATGCCTAAAGGCTTCGATGTTGATAAAGCTTACCTAAATTATGTTAAACAAAATGGAAAAATGAGATTGGATGCTTATGGGGATTTAGAGAAAATAGATGGTGGCTACCGCATTAAGGTCTATGATGGTGGTCATAGTGGGGATCAAGTAAAGGTTAAAGTAACTTGGCATTTGAAGGCAATGACGACGGCTTATCAAGATGTTGCAGAGTTAAACTGGAAGCCTATCTCAGATCCTGATGAAACGTTGGAAAAAGTAACCTATACGGTGAAGACTGAAAAGCAGACGGCTAATCGGCAACTGTGGGCCCACCGAGGCTACTTTAAAAAAGCTCCTAAAGTTTCTCAATTAACAAATGGTTATAAAGTAGAAGCTGAGGATGTTGATGGGGCTTTGGAGCTACATGGCTATTGGGATAGTGATATTTTTGATAACTCTGTGGCTCGCTTAAAGCGTGATGGTAAGCAGAAAATTTTGCGGACAGAAAAGCTGATTGATCTTAAATCGGCTATACTCGGGACCTTATTTGGCAGGGTTATACCTGTGAGCTTACTTGTCTTGGGTGTCCTAGCTGCCATGTTATCTAGACGGTTTAGCAGAAGGATTGATCCCTTTAATCCAAAGGGGATTAAGGCAAGGCTATATGAAATTCCTGAAGACTTATCTCCTTTTATTTTAGCAATGGAGATCTATCGTACCAATCTTAAGGGGTTGTTACTAGATGGGGATTTTAAATCTGATCACATTCGTTTCAATCATCTTATTCAGGCGGTGCTGGTGGATTTAATTGATCGCAAACACTTAAGTGTAGAGGATGATAAAGGCGTTCCTGTCTTAAGGATCATAAATTTGGGAGGACTAACAAAATATGAGTCAACTTTTCTGAAGATGGCTTTTGGGCGTGATGAACAGCGTCGGTCGGATGAGCTGTTTTCTGATTATCAGTATGATGAGAAAGCTGTGATTCGGCAGTTGAAAAAAAGCTATAAGGGCAATAGTTTGCAATCGGCTGTTCGAAAGAGCGGTGATAAGATGAGACACAATATTAGTCAGATGGTTCAAGCTATTGATAAAAGTGTTAATGGTGAGATTCTTGGATCTAAGCGTCCTAAGATATATCGAAAATTGCGCACAGACGAAGCACAAAAGATTAGTCGTATGAAGTATGGGCTGATGATATTAGTGATTGTTTCAATCCTTACCCTATTTTATATGCTTTTGAGTGGTAGTTCTTTAGTATTGCTTTATGTAGGGCTTACTGTTTTATTGATTGTTTTGAGTTGGGTTAGCTTTTGTCAGTTTAAGCTCCTTGATTTTCCCGGTGTTGTTACGGAAAAAGGAGCCAACCGTCTGCTGCAATGGCAGAGTTTCGAGCGGATGCTGAAGACTCTTGATACTTTTGATGATACTGACTTACAGGGAGTTGTTCTCTGGAATCGGATGTTGGTGTATGCTAATTTACTAGGATATGCAGATAAGGTTGAGGACTACGTCAAGTTACATCAGATCACATTACCACCAAGTTTAGCAGCGGTGAATCTTGGAGCATTTCGAAACAGTACATATTATTCAGGAAGGCATCTCTCATATGTATCAAGCAGTGCGATATCCGCATCGAATTTCAGTATATCATCAGGCAGTAGCAGTGGTGGTGGCGGCTTTTCTGGCGGTGGCGGCGGTGGTGGTGTTGGGTCATTCTAGTAGAACCCTCATGCCTTCATGTCAGCTTGTGTTATAATAATTTAAAAGACTTTAGGAGAACTTATGTTTATCATCGAATTACTTAAGGCCATCTTTCTTGGAATTGTCGAGGGGATTACAGAATGGCTTCCTATTTCTAGTACGGGTCACTTAATTTTAGTTCAGGAATTTGTGAAGTTAAAGCAGGATAGAGACTTCATGGAGCTGTTTAATATTGTGATTCAGCTGGGCGCTATTTTGGCGGTTATGGTTATTTACTTTAGACGCCTCAACCCTTTTCAGCCTGGTAAAACCAAGCAAGAGGTTCGCTTGACTTGGCAACTTTGGCTTAAGGTAGTTATTGCTTGTATTCCTTCTGCCATTATCGGACTAGCGCTGGATAACTGGATGGATGAACATTTTAGCAATTTTATCAGCGTGGCAGTCATGCTGATTGTTTATGGGATTGCTTTTATCTGGATTGAGAGGCGTAATAAAGCGGTTGAACCTCAAGTGACAGAACTGTCACGCATGCACTATAAAACAGCTCTGTATATTGGTTTGTTCCAAGTTTTAAGTATTATCCCCGGTACTAGCCGTTCGGGAGCGACGATCCTGGGAGCAATTTTGGTAGGAACGAGTCGAAGTGTTGCTGCTGATTTCACATTTTTCCTGGGAATTCCGACCATGTTTGGCTACAGTGGATTGAAGTTTGTCAAGTTTCTTTTAGAGGGCAATAGTCTGACAGCTGAGCAGTGGAGCCTCCTATTGTTGGCTTCTCTGGTTGCTTTTGCTGTCAGTTTGGGTGCCATTAAATTCTTGACAAATTTTGTTAAAAAACATGATTTTACTGTTTTTGGTTGGTATCGTATCGCTTTGGGAGCTATTTTAATTATTTATGCAGCCGGTCGGCATATCCTCGGCTAAAGAAGAGATTCTATTTTTCTGATTTTAAAAATAGAATCTTTTTTTGAAGGAGGGACAGTGAGGGAGGCTCCTTAATCATTGAAAGATTGCCTTCTTTCTAGTATAATGATGACACTACTCGTGCGAGGTAAAGACTATGGAAATGAAACAAATTAATGACTCCACTTTGAAGATTTCAGTGAGTATGGAGGATTTGGATACCTATGGTATGGAGGTTAAGGATTTTCTTATGCCTCAAGAAAAAACGGAGGAATTTTTCTACACTATCTTGGATGAATTGGATATTCCTGATAGTTTTAAGTCTACAGGTATGCTCAGTTTTCGTGTGACACCACGTAAAGATCGTGTAGATGTTTTTGTGACTAAGTCAGACTTGAATGAAGAGCTTGATTTTGAACAAATGTCTGAGGATATGGATTGGTCAGATATTAATCCAGAAGATTTTTTGAAGACATTGGAAAAAAATATGGCTGAGCATGGAGATGCTGACGCTCATAAGCGGATGAAACATCTGGAAGATATGATTGATGAAGCTATCAGTCAGTTGCCAGAAGATGAGCAGGCTAGTGTGGCGAACTCTGAGGAGATGGCCAAAAATTCAGGCTCTTATCTCAGTGCTGACGATTTAATACCAGAGACGCACTATGTTCATTTTACGGCTGATTTTGCGAATTTGCGAGAGGTTATTGTTGCAGCCCATGCTATGGAGTTGCCAATCGAGGCTTCTGAGTTGTTTAAATCCGAGTCTGGCTATCATCTGACAGCTCTCTTCTATATTGGCGATGAAGGTGGTGTACGTGCTCGCCAGCTAAAAGCTTATTTTAATGAGTACGGAAAACCATCTGAATACACTAGGGCTCACTTGTTAGAGCATGCTGTTAAATTGGTCGATGAGGACGCTACTGATCGCTTGAAATGGATTGAGCTGGGATAAGAAACGTGATGGATCATTTTAGTTTTCAGTATCTCTTGGTTTTGATCGGGATCTTTTTGATTTCCTTGGTGGCAACCCCTTTGGTGCGTTTTTTGGCGTTTAGATTGGGGGCTGTTGATCAACCCAATGCCAGGAGGGTCAATCAGGTTCCTATGCCGTCTAGTGGTGGATTAGCGATTTTATTGGCCTTTCTTGTCGGAGCCTTGGTTTTATTGCCTATGGTTACTCAAAGGCACCATATGGTTCATTCTTATTTTAACTATATTCTTCCGATTGCAGTCGGTGGCTTACTTGTCGCTCTAACTGGCTTAATTGATGATATTCGTGAGTTAAAGCCTAAGGGGAAATTGTTAGGCATTGTGCTAGCCGCAACCTTGGTCTGGTGGTTTACTGACTACCGGTTTGATAGTTTTAAGATTCCTTTTGGCGGTCCCATGCTATACTTTAATCCTATTTGGAGCTTTATCTTTACAGTTTTGTGGATCGTAGCGATCACTAATGCTATTAATTTGATTGATGGTTTGGATGGTCTAGTCTGTGGGGTGTCGATCATTAGTCTAACAACTATGGGGTTGATTTCCTATTTTTTCCTTTTTGATAGTAATTTCTACACGACGATTACGATCTTTTTGCTGATTGCAGCGATAGCTGGGTTTTTCCCTTATAATTATAATCCTGCTATTATCTACTTAGGTGATACAGGGGCATTATTTATTGGATTTATGATTGGCGTTTTGTCGCTTCAGGGCTTGAAAAATTCAACAGCTGTAGCTGTTATTACCCCAGTTATTATTCTTGGTGTTCCAATTTTAGATACCTTTGTTGCTATTGTGCGTCGTAAGCTATCGGGACGCCCGGCTATGGAGGCTGACAAGATGCACCTCCACCATCGTCTTTTAGCTATGGGCTTCACTCATCGTGGTGCCGTCTTGGTTGTTTATGGTATTGCTATGGTGTTTTCATTGACCTCTTTGCTCCTCAATGTCTCCAGTCGACTGGGAGGGATCTTATTAGTGATTGGTCTTTTATTCACTGCTGAGATTCTGATTGAAGGTTTGGAAATTTGGGGTGTAGGTCGAACGCCGCTCTTTCAGGTTTTAAAATTCATTGGGAACAGCTCTTATCGTCAGTCGGTTTTAGCAAAGTGGTCTAAAAAATCTAAATAAGACTAGGTTTGATAGGTTCTGCTTCTGGAAAATGATTAGGATTTTACCTATCGAATAACTTAGTAAATAGCAGAGATTGAGACTTTTGTCCCAATCTCTTTTCTGTTATAATAACGGTGTGAATGATTGGGGCTGAAGGTTTGTTTCAGCCCTATCTAGTAGGTGGCTACTGAGACTATTTCACATAAAGAGAAAAGGAGTGACACATGTCTGTACTTGAAATTAAAAATCTTCATGTCTCAATTGAAGATAAAGAAATATTAAAGGGCTTGAACCTGACACTTAAAACTGGAGAAATTGCGGCTATCATGGGTCCAAATGGTACCGGGAAATCAACGCTTTCAGCAGCTATTATGGGGAATCCTAATTATGAAGTGACTGAGGGTGAAATTTTATTTGATGGGGAAAACATCTTGGAACTTGAAGTAGATGAGCGCGCACGTTTGGGGCTTTTCTTGGCGATGCAATACCCATCAGAGATCCCAGGTATTACGAATGCAGAATTCATTCGTGCGGCTATGAATGCTGGAAAAGAAGATGATGAAAAGATCTCGGTACGTGATTTTATTACTAAGTTAGATGAAAAAATGGATCTGCTTGGAATGAAGGAAGAAATGGCTGAACGCTATTTGAACGAAGGCTTTTCTGGTGGGGAGAAAAAGCGTAATGAAATCCTTCAATTACTGATGATAGAGCCTAAGTTTGCTCTTTTGGACGAGATTGACTCTGGGCTCGACATCGATGCTCTTAAGGTTGTTTCTAAAGGGGTTAATGCTATGCGTGGTGAAGGCTTTGGTGCTATGATTATCACTCACTATCAACGCTTGCTTAACTATATCACTCCAGATGTTGTGCATGTCATGATGGACGGTCGTGTTGTCCTGTCTGGCGGCGCTGAGCTTGCTGCACGTCTTGAGCGTGAAGGGTATGCTAAGGTTGCTGAGGAATTAGGTTTGGAGTACCACGAAGAAGTCTAACATTCCAGATGCTAAGAGGGACTGTAATCTTATAATTGGGATCAGTTCCTATCTCTACTGAGACTTTGATAGAAGAGAAGGAGTATCGATTATCTTATGTCGAAAGAATCTATTATAAATTTTTCTCAGCTCCATGCTGAACCAGTTTGGCTGCAAGAAAGGCGCTCACTAGCCTATGATCAGATCGATCAGTTAGATTTGCCAGAGATTGAGCGTGTTAAGTTTCATCGCTGGAATTTAGGCGATGGTACTATAGCTGAAAGTGAAGGGGCAGCAACTGTTCCAGATTTTACATCTCTTGGGGATAATCCTAAATTGGTTCAGGTTGGAACTCAAACTTTGTTGGTGCAAATGCCTCCAAAATTGCAAGAACAAGGTGTTGTCTTGACAGATTTTATGACAGCCTTAGAGGAAATTCCAGAGCTGATCGAGACTAATTTTGGTAAGGCTCTTGCTTACAATGAGGATAAGTTGGCAGCTTATCATTATGCTTATTTTAATAGTGCAGCAGTCCTCTATGTGCCAGATAATGTAGAGGTTGATCAACCTATTGAGGGTATTTTTTTCCAAGATAGTGATAGTGCTGTGCCGTTTAACAAGCATGTTCTCATCATTGCTGGTAAGAATGCACGTGTCAGTTATTTGGAGCGCTTTGAGTCGATTGGTTCAGGCTCTCAGAAGGCTACAGCTAATATCAGTGTAGAAGTTATTGCAGGTGCTGGGAGTCATGTGAAGTTCTCAGCGATTGACCGTCTGGGAGAAAGTTTGACGACTTACATGAGTCGTCGTGGCTATCTGGAGAGGGATGCTGCTATTGATTGGGCCCTTGGTGTTATGAATGAGGGAAATGTTGTAGCAGACTTTGACAGTGATCTCAAAGGCGATGGTAGCCGTGCTGATCTCAAGGTTGTGGCCGCCTCAAGTGGCCGTCAAGTTCAAGGAATTGATACACGAGTGACCAACTATGGTAAAAATTCGGTGGGTCATATTTTGCAGCATGGTGTGATTCTTGAGCGAGGAACTTTGACCTTCAATGGTGTTGGCCATATCATCAAGGGAGCTAAGGGAGCTGATGCTCAGCAGGAAAGTCGTGTGCTTATGCTTTCGGATAAGGCACGCTCTGATGCGAATCCCATTCTTTTAATTGATGAGAATGATGTGACTGCTGGACACGCTGCTTCAATTGGGCAAATTGACCCGGAAGATATGTATTACTTGATGAGTCGTGGTTTGCGCTTTGAAGAGGCAGAACGTCTTGTTATCCGTGGTTTCTTGGGTGCTGTCATCACAGAAATCCCTATCAAGGAAGTTCGTGATGAAATGATTTCAGTTTTAGACTCAAAACTTGATAAGCGTTAAAGATGATCCTTAGAGGATAGGAAGGGGGCAAGCCTTGCTAGATGTTAACAGTATACAAAAGGATTTTGCTATTTTAGACCAGGTTGTCAATGATGAACCCTTGGTCTATCTGGATAATGCTGCTACGACGCAAAAGCCGCAGGTAGTTATAGATCAACTCGATCGTTATTATAAGCAGGACAATGCTAATGTCCATCGAGGGGTTCATACTTTAGCTGAGCGAGCAACTCGGGCTTACGAAGACAGTCGTGAGACATTACGTGCCTTCCTAAACGCTAAATCAACTAAAGAAATCCTCTTTACAAGAGGGACGACTACTGGGCTCAACTGGGTTGCTCAGTTTGCTAGAGAGGTTCTGCAGCCAGGTGATCGGGTCTTGATTACTATCATGGAGCACCATTCCAATATCATTCCCTGGCAGCAGGCTTGTCAGTTGAGTGGTGCTGAGTTAGTTTACGTCTACCTCAAGGATGGTCAACTGGACATGGATGATTTGAAGGCTAAGCTGACAGATCAAACCAAGTTTGTTAGTGTCGCTCATGTTTCAAATGTCTTAGGAGCAATCAATCCTGTTAAGGAAATTGCTCAGTTGGCCCATCAACATGGTGCTTATATGGTGGTCGATGGGGCGCAATCTGCTCCGCATATGCGAATTGATGTTCAGGAATTGGACTGCGACTTCTTTGCTTTATCTGGTCATAAGATGCTGGGTCCAACTGGTGTTGGGGTCCTTTATGGGAAAGAAGACCTGCTAGATCAAATGTCTCCGGTTGAATTTGGGGGTGAGATGATTGATTTTGTCTATGAGCAAGAAGCGACATGGAAAGAACTGCCTTGGAAATTTGAAGCGGGAACACCTAATATTGCCGGTGCAATTGCTTTGGGGGTTGCTGTTGATTACCTGGCTGCCTTGGGTATGGAGGCTATTTACGATCATGAGCGAGAATTGGTTCGTTATGTCTTGCCTAAACTACAGTCCATTGAGGGGTTGAGTATTTATGGACCAGAGGATCCGGCTCAACATGCCGGCGTCATTGCTTTTAATCTGGCAGGGATTCATCCGCATGATTTGGCGACTGCTTTGGATTATGAAGGTGTAGCTGTGCGTGCTGGTCATCATTGTGCTCAGCCCTTGATTAATCATTTAGGTATTCATTCCGCAGCGCGTGCCAGCTTTTATATCTACAATACTAAAGAGGATTGCGATCGTCTGGTTGAGGCAATTCTCAAAGCAAAGGAGTTTTTCAATGGCACTTTCTAGGTTAGACAGCTTGTATATGGCAGTAGTTGCTGACCATTCTAAAAATCCCCATCATCATGGTTTTATCGAGGGAGTTGAGCAATTACAGCTCAATAATCCAACTTGTGGGGATGTGATTAATCTCTCAGTTCGATTCAATGGGGATTTGATTGAAGATATCGCTTTTGCAGGTGATGGTTGTACCATCTCGACAGCTTCCTCCAGTATGATGACGGATGTTGTGATTGGAAAAACTAAGGAAGAGGCTTTGCGTTTAGCGAGTCTATTTTCTGAGATGGTTCAGGGGAAAGAAGATGACCAGCAAAAAGATTTAGGTGAAGCTGAACTTATGGCTGGTGTGTCAAAATTTCCGCAGCGTATCAAATGTGCCACCCTCTCATGGAATGCTTTAAAAAAAGCTATTGAGCGTGATAACAAGGATTTATCTTAAACGAAGGGTTACTTTTTGTCCGAATTTAGAATGAAAAGAATTAATCTAAAAGAAAGGAAGGGGCGATGAGAGTGATTTCTCAATGCCCAAAAGGAAACATGGCAGAAGAAAAGGTAGAGCCAAAACCGATTGATCTCGGTGAATATAAATATGGTTTCCACGATGATGTGACACCGGTCTTCTCGACTGGGAAAGGGATCAATGAAGATGTTGTTCGCCAAATGTCAGCAGAAAAAGGGGAACCTGAGTGGATGTTGGGATTTCGTCTCAAGTCCTTAGAGACTTTCAATAAGATGCCCATGCAAGATTGGGGGCCAGATCTTTCCGACATCGATTTTGATGATTTGATTTACTATTCAAAGGCGACTGACAAAGCGGCTCGTGACTGGGATGATGTCCCAGAAAAAATCAAGGAGACCTTTGAGCGTATTGGGATCCCTGAGGCAGAGCGTGCTTACTTGGCAGGGGCTTCGGCTCAGTATGAATCCGAAGTGGTTTATCATAATATGAAAGAGGAATACGATAAGCTGGGAATCGTCTTTACGGATACAGACTCAGCCCTCAAGGAATATCCTGAGCTTTTTAAGCAATATTTCTCGAAACTTGTTCCACCGACAGATAATAAGTTAGCTGCGCTTAATTCAGCCTTTTGGTCGGGTGGTACTTTTATCTACGTTCCTAAAGGGGTCAAGGTAGATATTCCACTTCAAACTTACTTCCGTATGAATAATGAAGCGACGGCCCAGTTTGAGCGCACTCTTATTATTGTCGATGAAGGTGCTAGTGTGCACTATGTTGAGGGATGTACGGCTCCGACTTATTCGACGGCTAGTCTGCATGCTGCGATTGTCGAAATCTTTGCCTTGGATGGTGCTTATATGCGTTATTCGACGATTCAAAACTGGTCAGATAATGTTTATAATCTGGTGACTAAGCGGGCTAAGGCTACTAAGAATGCGACAGTCGAGTGGATCGATGGGAATATTGGTGCTAAAACAACCATGAAATATCCTTCTGTTTATCTGGACGGTGAGGGTGCGCGTGGAACCATGCTATCTATTGCCTTTGCCAATAAAGGTCAGCATCAAGACACCGGTGCCAAGATGATTCACAATGCACCTCATACGTCATCATCAATCGTCTCTAAGTCAATTGCACGTAATGGTGGTAAGGTGGATTATCGTGGTCAGGTGACCTTCAGCAAACCATCGACCAAATCTGTTAGTCATATTGAATGTGATACCATTCTTATGGATGATTTATCTAAATCAGATACGATTCCATTTAATGAAATTCATAATTCACAAGTAGCTTTAGAGCACGAGGCCAAGGTTTCAAAAATTTCAGAAGAGCAGCTCTATTACCTTATGAGTCGTGGTTTGTCAGAGCAGGAAGCAACTGAAATGATCGTTATGGGATTTGTAGAGCCTTTTACCAAAGAGCTTCCAATGGAGTATGCTGTTGAACTTAACCGTTTGATCAGCTATGAAATGGAAGGATCTGTGGGTTAGATATTAATGGTCAGAAAGAAGCAACTTAGCTTCTTTTTTTGATGAATGCCAGTCCATCAGCTTCCTAAGCGTAAGAAAAATTCCGATGCTTTTATAAATCCATGCTATAATAGTTGAAAATGTTTGAGATATTTAGAAAAGAGAACACTTATGCCAACTTATTTTGATAATTTTATGAAAGCTAATCAAGCTTATGTTGATCTACATGGAACGGCTCACTTACCGATTAAACCGAAAACGCATGTGGCTATTGTTACTTGTATGGATTCACGGCTTCATGTGGCTCCGGCGTTAGGGTTAGCACTTGGGGATGCCCATATCTTGAGAAATGCTGGTGGTCGTATTACAGATGATATGATTCGTTCCTTGGTGATTTCTCAGCAGCAATTAGGAACAAGAGAGATTGTTGTTCTTCACCATACAGACTGTGGGGCTCAGACCTTTCAAAATGAAGACTTTGTCACTGAATTGGAGGAGCGTTTTCAAACTGATCTGAAAGGAATGGATTTTCTTCCTTTTGAGGATATTGAAGATAGTGTTCGTGAGGATGTGCAAAAACTTAAAGAATCTCCTTTGATTCCCGATGATATTACCATTTCAGGCGGTATTTATGATGTGGATACTGGCCGTATTCACCAAGTAGTATAAATAATAATAGATTGTGCCCTGGCACAATCTGTTATTATTATCTGATTTGTTTCTACCAAGACAGTTTTAGAAGATATGGTACTCTAGTCAATTCTTGATCTTTCCCTTTTTTTCTTATTTAGTGCTATAATGATAAGGATTGAATCTTTTAAAATAGGAGATGGTACAAGACTATGTCTAATGAAATTCGTGTGCGTTATGCACCAAGTCCAACTGGATTGTTGCATATTGGAAATGCTCGGACAGCATTGTTCAATTATCTTTATGCCCGTCATCACGGTGGCACTTTTGTTATTCGTATTGAGGATACTGACCGTAAGCGTCATGTGGAAGATGGGGAACGTTCTCAGTTGGACAACTTGCGCTGGTTGGGGATGGATTGGGATGAGAGCCCAGAGACTCATGACAATTATCGTCAGTCCGAACGCCTGGCGCTCTATCAAAAATATATCGACCAGTTGCTTGCTGAAGGTAAGGCTTATAAGTCCTATGTAACAGAAGAAGAACTAGCAGCTGAGCGGGAACGTCAAGAAGCGGCAGGTGAAACACCACGTTACATCAATGAATACCTTGGTATGAGCGAAGAAGAAAAGGCTGCTTATATTGCTGAACGTCAGGCAGCGGGGGTTGAACCGACGGTTCGTCTTGCTGTTAATGAGTCAGGGATTTATAAGTGGAAGGATATTGTCAAGGGTGATATTGAGTTTGAAGGCAGCAATATCGGTGGTGACTGGGTGATTCAAAAGCGTGATGGGTATCCAACCTATAACTTTGCTGTAGTTATTGATGACCACGATATGCGGATTTCCCATGTTATTCGTGGTGATGACCATATCGCCAACACTCCTAAGCAGCTCATGGTCTATGAAGCGCTTGGTTGGGAAGCACCTGAGTTTGGTCATATGACCCTGATTATCAATTCTGAAACAGGTAAGAAGCTGTCCAAGCGTGATACCAATACTCTCCAATTTATTGAAGACTATCGCAAAAAGGGCTATCTGCCAGAAGCTGTTTTCAACTTTATTGCCCTTTTGGGTTGGAATCCTGGCGGTGAAGATGAAATTTTCTCTCGTGAGGAATTGATTAAGCTATTTGATGAAAGTCGTCTCAGCAAGTCACCAGCAGCTTTTGACCAAAAGAAGCTTGATTGGATGAGCAACGATTACATCAAAAATGCTGACTTTGAAACAGTGTTTAACCTCTGTAAACCATTTCTTGAAGAAGCGGGACGTCTGACTGACAAGGCTGAAAAGTTGGTCGAGCTCTATCAACCACAAATGAAGTCAGCTGATGAAATTATCCCTTTGACTGACCTCTTCTTTGAAGACTTCCCAGAATTGACTCAGGAAGAAAAGGATTTTATGGCAGGCGAAAGTGTTCCAACCGTCCTTGAAGCCTTCAAGTCTAAGCTGGAAGCTATGTCTGATGAGGACTTCCAAGCTGAAAATATCTTCCCGCAAATCAAGGCTGTCCAAAAGGAAACAGGCATCAAGGGTAAAAATCTCTTTATGCCAATTCGGATTGCAGTTTCTGGTGAAATGCATGGTCCGGAACTGCCAGATACTATTTACCTCTTAGGTAAGGAAAAATCAATCCAGCATATCGACCAAATGTTGCAAAACTTGTAATATTTTAATACATTATATTTTGATTTGTGATAAAAATATGATAAAGTGTTTCTAGTTAGTGATAGGTTTGCGACTATTATCATCGACTAGCTAGTTTGCTGCAACAAAGATTGGGAGAGGTCTTTGAGGTGACAGACTTGTTCTTGTAAGGTCGATATTAAACTTGTTACGTTTTAATGGATTCCCAGTCAGTTGGGGATCCATTTTTCATCCTCAAAATCGCATCTAGCTGCTTGAGTGTTTAGAGGTCTTTTTTGATATTTTAATCTTAAAATAATATAATAGCAGGAGACTATTGTAACGATCAAAGGCGAGGTAGTGATTGTATGAATGTATTCATTTTAGAGGATAATTTGATCCAGCAGACTAGGATTAAGGCACTCGTTTCAGATTTACTTAGAGAAGAAGGCATTATGGCACGTCAGTTTGGTGTTTTTTCTAAGTCGCAAAATTTATTAGAAGCTATTTCTGAAAGAGGAAATCATCAGCTTTTTCTCTTGGATATTGATATTAAAGGTGCTACCAGAGAAGGGTTGGAGACAGCCTCTAAGATTCGTGAGATTGATCCTTCTGCTATTATTGTATTTGTCACGACTCATTCAGAGTTTGCGCCTATTAGTTTTCGTTATAAGGTGTCAGCTTTGGACTTTATCGATAAGGGACGATCTGATGATGACTTTAAAAATGATTTGCGGGATGTTTTGTCCTATGCGGCTAGTCATGTTAATCGATCGGAAGATATTGATGAGGTTTTTACTTTTGAGTCAGCTCAGGCTCGTGTTCAGTTGCCCTTTAAGGATATTTATTACTTTGCAACCTCGCCTACCCCTCATAAGCTGATGTTGATGACTAAGTCAGAGCGCTTAGAGTTCTATGGTAATTTGTCAGAGATTGCAGCTGTTGATTCTCGCCTTTTTTCTTGTCATAGATCTTTTCTGATTAATTTGGATAATATTAGTCGAGTCGATAAGTCTGAACTCATGGTTTATTTTGAAAATGGTGATTCCTGTCCGATTTCTCGTCTTAAGTTGAAATCACTTATGAAGGAGTGGGAGAAGCGCAGACGGCAAGCTGAAGAGCTCTAAGTAAGGTCTTAGGGCTTTTTCTATTTTAGGCGTATTGTGAGTATCGAAAGTCATGTTTGGGAATTTTTGACATTTCAAGATGAAAAAATGACAATTCAAGATTTTTCCCTTCAAAAAATTCTGTCTTGAGATATACTAATTGACGTAGGGATGGTGTTATCTATCAAATTCTCTCTCTCCCAATTATTATATTGATAGATAACGGACGCAAACTTATCCCGAACTTCTTATTTATTCGAAACATTTCTTATCTCTCCCAATAATAATATAGAAATGGCAAAAAGATCAGCGACGGCTGGTCTTTTTTGTTTTATGATAGAAGATACCTATAAAATTAATAAAATACAAAAAACATTAAAAAAGGGGTTGACTTATGAATAAAAATACATTAAACTATAGCTATAAGGTTGAAATATTCAAATCCAGCCCTAAAAAATAAGAAAAGAGAAATTGTTATGTCTAAAGAAAAAGTTATTCTTGCCTATTCTGGTGGTCTTGATACGTCAGTAGCTATCACTTGGCTGAAAAAAGATTATGATGTTATTGCTGTCTGTATGGATGTTGGCGAAGGAAAGGATCTTGAGTTTATTCATGATAAGGCTTTGAGCGTCGGTGCTATTGAGTCTTATGTCCTTGATGTTAAAGATGAGTTTGCGCAAGATTATGTGTTGCCAGCTCTTCAAGCCCATGCCTATTATGAACAAAAATACCCATTGGTATCGGCTCTGAGCCGTCCGGTGATTTCTAAGAAATTGGTTGAGATTGCCCACAAGACTGGTGCAAGTACGATCGCTCATGGTTGTACTGGTAAAGGGAATGACCAAGTTCGTTTCGAGGTGGCTATTGCTGCGCTTGACCCGAACTTGAAGGTAATCGCTCCTGTAAGGGAGTGGAAGTGGTCACGTGAGGAAGAAATCGAGTATGCTAAGGCAAATGGTGTGCCTGTTCCTGCTGATCTTGACAACCCTTATTCTGTGGATCAAAATCTTTGGGGACGTGCCAATGAATGTGGTGTTTTAGAGAATCCGTGGAATGAAGCTCCAGAAGATGCTTTTGGTATTACAACTCCAGTAGAAGAAGCTCCTGATACTCCTGAGTTTGTAGAAATTACTTTTAAGGAAGGTAAGCCAGTCGCTCTTGATGGCCAAGAGATGAAGCTGGCTGAGCTTATTCAAAAATTGAACGATATTGCTGGTAAGCATGGTGTTGGACGTATTGACCATGTAGAGAACCGGTTGGTGGGAATTAAATCTCGTGAAATTTATGAATGTCCAGGCGCTATCACTCTCTTGACAGCGCACAAGGAGATCGAAGATATTACGCTTGTACGTGAAGTGTCACACTTTAAACCTATCCTTGAAAATGAGTTATCAAATTTGATCTACAATGCACTCTGGTTTAGTCCAGCGACTCAAGCTATTATGGCTTATATTAAGGAAACGCAAAAAGTAGTGAACGGTATTGCCAAGGTGAAATTGTATAAGGGTTCTGCCAAGGTTGTGGCACGTCAGTCACCTAATTCACTCTATGATGAAAACTTGGCAACCTATACTTCAGCAGATAGCTTTGATCAGGATGCTGCGGTTGGCTTTATCAAGCTTTGGGGGCTGCCAACACAGGTCAATGCTCAAGTTAATGATACTGCTAAATGAGATTGGTCTTTCAGATAAAAGTATCCTGTGAGTTACATCTGAATCTCTTTTCTTATTAATTATTTCCAAGCATAGAGTTCTGTGAGACTCACTTGGATCTTGAATAAAGGTGTCCTTGTGAGTCACTTTCAAGTCGAAATGCCCTGAGAGGCCTTAAAAACTAGCTGAGAGGTAGGCTAGTTTTTTATGAAAGCATTCATTTGTCTATTGATAGGTTGTAGTCCTAGTTGAGAGACGCTCAAAAGAATTGGGCAGAGAGGAGAAAGATGGTAGAGAATCATAAATTGTGGGGTGGTCGCTTTGAGGCCAGTCTAGATAAGTGGGTTGAAGAGTTTGGCGCTTCTATTAGCTTTGATCAAAAAATGGCAGAGTTTGATTTGAAAGGGTCAATGACTCATGTAACGATGCTGGGTGAAACAGGGATTATTACCAAGGATGAGGCTGAGCAAATCCGGGCTGGTCTTAAGGAGCTGCTTGAGGAATTTCATGCAGGTCAGTTAGTGTTTGATGTGACTAACGAAGATATTCACATGAATTTAGAAGCTCTTTTGACGCAAAAAATTGGGCCAGTAGCTGGGAAACTCCATACAGCACGTTCACGTAATGATCAGGTTGCGACAGATATGCACCTCTATTTGCAAGCTAAATTGCATGAAGTCATTGATAAATTGCACCATTTGCGTGAGGTTTTGGTCGGTTTGGCTGAGAAGCATGTCGATACCATCATGCCTGGCTATACTCACTTGCAGCATGCCCAACCTATCTCTTTTGGCCATCATATGATGGCTTACTATAGTATGTTTACACGTGACAGTGAGCGCTTTATCTTTAATCAAGAGCATACCAATCTCTCGCCTTTAGGAGCTGCTGCCTTGGCTGGAACAACTTTTCCAATCGATCGGGAAATGACAGCTACTCTCATGGGTTTTGCTAAGCCTTATAGTAATTCTTTGGATGCTGTGTCTGATAGGGATTTTATCCTGGAGTTTCTATCTAATGCTAGTATCTTGATGATGCACATGAGTCGTATCTGCGAGGAAATTGTCAGCTGGTGTTCCAATGAATTTCAGTTTGTCACCTTGTCTGATACCTTTTCAACGGGATCATCCATTATGCCGCAAAAGAAGAATCCTGATATGGCAGAGTTAATTCGTGGGAAGTCGGGCCGTGTCTATGGGAACTTGATAGGCCTACTGACGGTTATGAAATCATTGCCCCTGGCTTATAACAAGGATCTTCAAGAAGATAAGGAAGGAATGTTTGATACGGCTGAAACAATCACAGTGGCTATTGATATACTGGCTGGAATGCTAGAGACTATGACCATCAATGAAGAGCAGATGGCTGTATCAACTGAGAAAGATTTCTCTAATGCGACTGAATTGGCTGATTATCTAGCTGTAAAGGGGATGCCATTTAGACAGGCCCACGAAGTGGTTGGTAAGTTAGTCTTGGAGTGCACGAAAAAGGGTTATTATCTTCAGGATGTTCCTCTTGAGCGTTATCAGGAGATATCACCATTGATCGAGGAAGATATTTATGTAGCCTTGCAATCTCGGACAGCGGTTTCACGTCGGAACTCTCTTGGTGGAACTGGATTTGCTCAAGTTGAGCAGCAGATTAAGGAGGCAAAAGCATCGCTTTAGCTGATCAAAGATTCAGTTTATAAATCAAAAGGCCTATAACCTTTGGGGTTATAGGCTTTTTGCGAACTTTGTGGTATAATAGAAAATCATTTAGATTAGTTGGAGACAGTGGTGAAAAAGACCTATCGTGTAAAGCGCCCCCAGGATTTTCAGGCGATTTTTGACCGTGGCAGCAGTGTTGCCAATCGGCGCTTTGTTGTTTATAGTTTAGCAGTCGCAAGACCACACTTTCGAGTGGGGTTATCGGTTAGTAAAAAACTGGGCAATGCTGTGACTCGTAATCGTGTCAAGCGCAAGCTCAGGCATATTCTCATGGAATTGGGTCCAGACCTAGAGTGTCAGGATTTTGTCGTGATTGCTAGAAGAGGTGTTGAAACCATGTCATATCAGGAAATTAAGCGTAATTTAGAACATGTTTTGACTTTGGCAAAACTATATCAGAAAGGACAAGATTGTGAAGAAAAATCTTAAGTTTGGTTCATTAGCTCTTATGGCTTTAGTGTTTTTATCAGCATGTAGCCGTACGAGTAGTGTTTCTAGCTCTTCTACAGGCTGGGATCAGCTTGTTTATGCTTTTGGGCGAGCTATTCAATTCCTCTCATTTGGAGGATCAGTAGGGATTGGGATTGTTCTATTTACCCTTTTAGTGCGCTTAGCCTTAATACCTTTGTATAATAGACAAATTAAGGCTTCTCAGGTCCTTCAGGATCTTCAACCTGAAATCAAGGAGATTCAGCGTCAGTATGCTGATGATCGCAATACGCAAGCGATTAAGATGCAAGAGCTTTACAAGGCCAACAATGTAAAGACTAGTGCAGCTTTTTTACCTCTTCTTTTGCAGCTACCTATCTTGATTGCTCTTTATCAGGCTCTGCTGCGTGTGCCGGAGTTAAGCCGTGGTCAGTTTTTGATTTGGGATCTGGGGCGTAATGACCATACCTTTATCCTTCCGCTGACAGCAGCTATTTTCACTTTCTTATATATGTGGCTGTCTAATAAGGCTGCCAAAGAGAAGAATACGCTAACGACTGTGACTAGTATTATGATGCCACTCTTAATTTTTTGGATGGGAGCACAATTTACCAGTGGTGTTGCTCTTTACTGGGCAGTGGGAAATATTTTCCAAGTAGGCCAGACTTTGATCTTCAATAATCCATTTAAGATTATTGCTGAGCGTCAACGTCAGGAAGAGCTTATGAAAGAAAGGGCTGCTAAAATTAGGCGTGCTAAGAAGAAAATAAGTAAAAAACGAAAATAAGATTGTGACAAGCACCTGCTTTTTGCTAGGGCTTTTGCTTACTAAGGAGAAGTGGATATGGTAAAATTTACCGGAGAGACAGTTGATGAAGCGATTGATAAGGGGTTGGCTACCTTAGAAATTAGTCGTACGAAAGCATCTATTCGTGTACTCTCGCGCGGGAAAAAAGGTTTATTTGGATTGGGACGACGTCCAGCTGAGGTTGATGTTGAAGTTATTAATCATTCGACCGTATCCAAGGCTGATCGTGATATAGTACGCAATCTTCCACGTCAACTGAGAGATCAAGAGACTTCAGAAGAGCTGCTTGAGCAGGAAAAGCTTGAGTCTAGAAAAGTTACTAGTATTATCAACTATTTAGAAAAGCGTGGAAAAATTGTCAATGACAATGTGAAGTCGGAGATGTTGGATGCTAGACGCTCAGTGACGGCGATACTGAGTGATCTTTTACCAGATGAGATTGTTGAGGAATATCGTCGTAAGAAAGAAGAACTGGATCAAAAGGGGTTAGACTGGGAAGACGATATCGCCTTAGACGAAGAGCAAGATGATCTAGTTGATGACCAGGAAAACTTATCTGAGTCAGATGAAGCACAGGATAGTGATTTATCTGAAGCTAGGGATGAGGAATTTGAAAGTTTTATTAACAGTGAATTTGATCAGGTGGAGCAGACTGGTCAGAAAGATATAGAAGAAGCGACCAGAGTAGTCAGCTCCTATGTCCAAGAAATTCTTGATAACATGGATGTGGAAGCATCCGTGGAAGCTAGTCATAGTGGTAAACATATGACACTGCAGATCGAAACTGGCGAAGCTGGTCGTGTGATTGGCTATCATGGTAAGGTGCTCAAGTCTATTCAAATCTTGGCGCAAAATCTATTGCATGACCAGTTTACTCGTCATTTCAGTGTCACTATCAATGTTCATGATTATATTGAACGGCGTATGGAGACATTAAGTGATTATGCTAAAAAGGTCGCTCATGAAGTCGTGGAGTCCGGGCAGCCCTTCACCATGGATACGATGAGCAATGACGAGCGAAAGGCTGTTCATAAGACCATCTCTACGATTCCGGGTGTCAGCAGTTATTCGGAAGGGGCAGACCCTAAGAGATATGTTGTTGTCGTTCCGAAGAGCGAATAAAAGATAACCTTAGGCCTGATGTGAGGATAAGGTTTTTATATTACTGATTTTGAAGATAGAGGCTTTGGTTATCTTTGAGTTTTAGTGCTCCTTGGGAGGCGAGCTTTTGGGGTTTCATAAAGATGAAATTTGTAAGCTCCTCAGCGCTCAACTGGAAATAAT
>NZ_JBZFUN010000015.1:0-20724 GCF_058314555.1 Streptococcus sp. ALY_211
GTTTGTGACGCGTCAAGAGCCATAAGGCTTGAACAGAGTGAAAGCCAGCGTCTTTAGGCGCTGGCTAGCTTTATGGGCTTATAGCCCTGGTTCAAACCACCCGTTTGACGGGTGGTTTTGATTTATGGCTTCGAGCCAGTTTTTCTCGGAGAGAAAAACAATAAAACCACCAGCTAAGCTGGTGGCTGATAAGGCTTTGAGCTTTCATTTATTTTTCCTGATATAATCTAAGTGTTCAGGTTAGACTAAGGAGGAAAAATAAATGGCAAAAACCAGTTACAGTCTATCACATACAAAATGGATGTGCAAATATCATATAGTCTTTACGCCTAAATATCGTCGTAAAGAAATCTATTATAAAATTAGGGCGGATTTGATAGCAATTATCCGTCAACTTTGCCTTTATAAAGGGGTAGAAATCATTGAAGGACATATGATGCCGGATCATGTTCATATGTTGGTCCTAATACCACCAAAGCTTTCGATTTCTGAATTTATGGGCTATTTAAAAAGTAAGAGTGCCTTGATGATTTTTGATAAGCATGCTAATTTGAAATACAAATACGGAAATCGAAAGTTTTGGGCGAGGGGCTACTACGTCAGCACAGTGGGTTTGAATGAAAAAACAGTAGCGAAATACATTAGAGATCAAGAGAAGGATGACATAGCTCTTGATAAGTTGAGTGTAAAAGAATACGAGGATCCATTTTCAGATGGAGGATTTCGAACACGATAAAAGCCCGTTTTTACGGGCATAAGTCAAGTAATCAAGCAGCCTGAACAACGTTCAGCTAGCGTCTTTAGACGCAGCTGGCACTCAACGCCTTATAGGCGGTGTACAAGCCACCCGTTTTCACGGGTGGTTTTGACTTTTTATCAAGATTATATCTCTAATTTCCTAGAATTTTAGCTTTTTGTGCTTGAAATTCTTCTTCTGTCAAGACACCCTGGTTTTTGAGCGCTTGCAATTTCATCAATTCTTGAGCAACCGAATTGGTGGCGTCAACAGCTGCCTGGCTAATATTTAACGCAGCTGATGGGCTTTCCTGGGTATAACCAGGTGCAGGCTTAGCAGAAACTGGCTGGGCTGGTTGAGGATTATTATTCCTAATAGCTAACACTAGTAGAACAATCCAACCAATCAAGGACCAAGCTGTGAGGAAATTGACAATAAACAGGGTCCACTTATTTTTGGCGGTACTTAGAATTGTCGGTAGGAAGTAGACGACTGAACTAATGATCGCAAGGAAGAACACTAAGATACCTTGTATCAATAAATTGAGTGTTGGAAAGACTAGACCGATCTCATACCATGTTAGGAAAAAGATTGGAATATAGGCTAGTACCATCATTGCGATTGTCGATGCTAACGTCTGCCCGGATCCCGTTTCCTCAGGCTGAGAAGTGGTTGCTTGCGCTGGTGTTTGGAAGGTATTGGTAGCAGCTTGAGAAGGGCCAGCTGATACAGGTTGAGCAAAGCTTTGAGCAACCTGCTCTGGCTGAGGTTGACTAGGTTGGAAAACTTCGGCTGATGGCTGAGGCTGGTAAGCTTCTGTCACATCAGCATAGGTAACTTCTGCTGAGGAATCTTGGCTTACTTGCGGAGCTACTGGTGACTCTTCAGAAATAGCTTCCTGCTCTTGTGCAGGCATTACCTCTTCCACACTGCTCTCTGATAAATGATCAGCTGGCATAGATGTAGTCTCCGATAGCGGCTGCGCAGGCGCTGCTGGAGTCTCATTTGCCACTGAGTTTGCTTCAGCTTGTACTGGACTAACCGGCTCAACTACAGGATCTTGCTTCTCTATAGGCTCAGGCTGAACTTGGGGCTGCTCCATCGTCTTATCTTGTGATAAAGGTTGTTGCGTCTGAGACGGTTCAGATTTTGCAACCATGGTAAATTCACCGTTTTTAGCGGCCTGTGCCATTTCTGGGATACTAGGCTTTCGTCCGTAAACCAGTGTGAAATATTCAATCCATTCTTGTTGATTCATAGTTTCCTCCATCTATTCTTAAGTGTCATTATAACAGACTCTTTTAGCTTGAGCAATGCCGAACCATTATTAGCCTTCTGGATCTATCCTTGAAAACTTTTCTATTATTTCTTATCTCCATAACCATTTGGATGCTTTGAATGCCAAGACCAAGCCGTTTCGATAATGGTTTCAATATCATCAAATTCTGGTGTCCAGCCAAGGATACTGCGAGCTTTCTGGGAATCTGCAATCAAAATATCAGGATCTCCTGGTCGGCGATCAGCTTTTTCGGCTGGGATCTCTTGACCTGTCACCCTACGAGCGGCTTCTAGAATTTGAAGATTTGAAAATCCCGTAGCAGATCCAAGGTTAAAGGCAGTTGAGGGATTTCCTTGACGAAGATAGTTGAGAGCTAGAAGATGGGCATCTGCCAAGTCAAAAGGATGCACGTAATCACGGACATTTGTGCCATCCAGCGTATCATAATCATCTCCAAAGATCATAATTTTTTCTCTAACTCCTTGAGCCACTTGTAGGATGATGGGTAAGAGATGGGTTTCAGGTCCGTGGTCTTCACCGATTGAGCCATCTGGTTTTGCGCCAGCAACATTAAAATAGCGTAAAGGAACAAATTTAATACCGTAAGCCTGGTCAGCCCATTTCATGATAGTTTCCATCATCAGCTTACTTTCACCATAGGGATTGATGGGGTGTTGAGGCGTCGTTTCCTTGATTGGAACTTCTTTTGGAACACCATAAGTGGCTGCCGTTGAGGAAAAGACAATGTACTTGATCTGGCACTCGTGCATAACTTCCAGAAGTTTAACCATGCCGACTGTATTGTTATCAAAATACTTGAGTGGCTTTTCCATTGACTCTGCCACCAGAGAATAGGCAGCAAAGTGAATAACGGCATCTACTGTAGGGTTTTCTGCAAAGACTTTGCGCATAAATTCCTGATCTGCTAAATCGCCTTGGTAAAAATGAGCGTCTGGATGGACCGCAGCACGGTGTCCTGTTGTAAGATTATCGACAACAACTACTTCTTCTCCTTTTTCGACCAAACGATCAACCATATGAGATCCAATATAACCTGCTCCACCTAAAACCATAATGGCCATAATTATCACAATTTCTGCTGGATATTAGCTTTCCGGCAGATTCCTTTCCTAACATTATTTACCCAATAGCTCATCGAGTTTTTATGTCAATTATACAGGTTAAATTCTAAAATTTCCATAACCCTAACATAGAAAAAATCAGTCCTAGAAGGGCTGATTTGTCTGTATAAAATTGACTTTTCTTCTGATTTTTAAGGAAGGTATTTGCCGGATGCTAGGTAGAGTTCATACCAATCATGATGTGACAGGCTCACTTTGCTAGCTTGAGCCGCTTCTCTAATGTGCTGTGGATTCATGCTTCCGATAATCACTTGCATATGAGCTGGATGGCGTAAAATCCAAGCCAAGGCAATGGCTGCTTTGGTAACTCCTTCACGTTTGGCAAATTTATCAAGAGCGGCATTTAGCTCTGGAAAATCTGGGTTATCGACAAAAGTTCCTTGGAAGAAGCCATATTGTAGAGGAGACCAGGCTTGAATGGTGATGTCATTAAGACGGCAATAATCCAGTGTATCACCATCACGATTGATTGACATATCTGTCTCCTTGTTATTCATATACAGCGGTTGGTCAATCAGTTGGGACTGCTCCATAGAAAGCTGAAGCTGGTTAAATACTAGAGGTTGCTTAACATATTTCTTAAGCAGCTCAATTTGCAAGGGCATAAGGTTGCTGACTCCAAAATAGCGGATCTTACCACTTTTTTCTAGTTCATCAAAAGCTTCTGCAACTTCTGCTGGATCAAATAAAACATCAGGGCGATGGAGCAAGAGTGAGTCAATATAATTAGTTTGCAAGCGTTCCAAACTTTCATCGACACTGGTCAAAATATTTTCTTTGGTCCAATCAAACTCGTGACGTTCAAAGCGTAAGCCGAGTTTAGTTTGAATAAAAATATCTTCACGCTTAATATCGGTCAGCTTGAAGGCTTGGCCAAAACGGCTCTCAGCTGCTCCGTTACCATAACTAGTGGCATGATCAAAAAAAGTAATTCCTGATTCATAGGCAGCTCTGATAACGTCTGCTGCTTCCCCATTTGATAAATCTGTCATACGCATACAACCTTGGACGATGGCTGCAACATTTTTAGGGCCGTTAACAATATCATAAGTTTTCATGATTTTTCCTCTTTTCTTTTATCAAGACTACTTTTCTAAACTAGCCAACACCTTAGCTACAATGTTTTCAACTGTCAATCCATTGGCTTGTAAGAGTTCAGAGCGGTCGTATCGATCGTGGAAGGCTTTGCTGATACCATAATTTTGAACTTTCAAGTTTGTATCACCCAAGTAGCTAGCTACTGTCTGTCCATAACCACCATCGAGCTGGCCATCCTCAAGGGTCACTACAACTTCATGGTTAGGTTCAAGAGAGTCCAATAATTCTTTATCCAATCCAGAAGCAAACCGAGGATTGACCAAGGTAGCTGTTATAGCATGGTCTTTTGCTAAGACATCTGCAACTTCCTTGGCGAGGTGGTAGAAGTTGCCGAGACCAAAGAGGGCTACGCCTTTACCTTCTTGTGTCACCAAATTTTTATTGATAGCTGAAAAATCAGCTGGTACAGCCTGACCAGTTTCCTTAACTTCTCCAAATGGGACACGAATAATAACTGGATAGTCTGTTTGATCAACAGCCCAATCCACCATGGCCAAATGTTCTTCCTTGCTGGTCGGTGCTAGGTAGACTATATTAGGAATATGAGAAGCATAGGTCATGTCAAAAATGCCCAGGTGGCTCTCCACATTCATGGCTTGGCTGGAAGCTCCGTAAACTAAGACAGTTGCTGGTTCTTTATTGAGAGCCATATCATGTGATAGCTGGTCATAAGCCCTCTGCATAAAGGTTGCTGTCACTGCCCAGACTGGCTTAGCACCATTTTGTGCTAGTCCTGTTGCCATAGTAGCTGCTTGCTCTTCAGCAATCCCCACATCTACAAATTGTCGTCCTGCCTCTTGCCGTTGATCCATAGATAGAATAATCCCAGGTGTACCAGCATTGAGAACAATAACGGTTGGATCTTGCTTAATCTTGTTGACGATTAATTCTGTCGTCAGACTGTTGTAGGTTTCTTGACTATTTCCTTGATCTAGATACTGCCCTGTCTCTAGACTAAATGGTCCACCAGCATGGAAATTGTTACGATTATCTTCGGCTGGTTTAAATCCCTTACCCTTGATCGTATGAATGTGTAAAATGACAGGATGATCGCTGTCTTTGACATCTTCAAAAAGTTGGATCAAGGACTGAAGGTCATTGCCCTCTTCTAGATAACGATAATCAAAGCCAAGTGCCTTGAAAAGATTATTTGCCGCTTCTCCCTTACTTTCACGCAAGGTACGCAGAGCTGTGTAAAGCCCCCCTTGTGGATTAGGAGCAATTGACTGGTCATTATCATTGACGATCACTATGGTATTAGTCCCTGATGTCGCAATCTGATTCAGGCCTTCAAAAGCCATCCCCCCTGATAGAGAGCCATCTCCAATTAGAGCCACAACATTGTAAGATTCTCCCTTTAAATCACGCGCACGCGCTACACCTGATGCCAAGGACAAAGAGGTGGAGGTGTGACCAGCAATGAATTGGTCGTGCTCGCTTTCTCTAGGGTTGGTGTAGCCAGACACATCATCATAATGAGCTGGATCTGTGAAGGCTTGGGCACGGCCAGTTAGCATTTTATGGATGTAGGTCTGATGCGATACATCAAAGATAAACTTATCGATAGGCGATTGGAAGACATAATGCATAGCTACTGTCATCTCAACCACACCAAGGTTGGGCCCGTTATGACCACCATGGTGACTCAATTTTTCTAAAAGAGCTTGACGGGCATCATCTACAACTTCTTGGAGTTGGGTTGCCGATAGATTTTTTAAATCAGCAGGTGATTGAATCTTTTCTAACATCACTTATTCCTCCTTTATTCATGCCGTCATTATACACCTTGGAGTTAACTCCAAGGCAACTAAATAGACATATGCCCTGTAAGTAGGATCGCCCTTACTGGCACTTTACCAAAGAACGAGTCTGGGACAAAAGCCCAGACTCGTAGCATTATTTATTAGATTTGCGCAGTGGTTGGGAGCAAGACTCGCTGACTTGCCGGCTTAGTCTTACCCCTGCACAGTTCATTAGGTGCTTTAGTACCAATGAACCACTGCTGATTGGCAGTCCTTATCTTGGGGCCATTCTTATTTTCAGGCGCTCCCTTAAACAGGCCACTGGACTGTTTAACGACCATGCAAGTGATAACTCCAACGGTTTGGGGAACTGTTGGAAGCCACCTAATCTCATGAACTTACTGTTCATCTCATTTTCAACCTCAAAAGGTCTGGGAGACCTTTTGAGCTATGTAGAACTTTTTAATCGGGAAATAAAGCCTGCAAAGCAATGGTCAAAAGCTCCAATGGGCTTTGGCAGTCTGGGGATAGACTGCCAAAGCATTCTACCTAAAAATAGGAAAGCGAGGTAAATCAAAACGGTGATTTTCTCACGGTTTACTGACTGAGTCCCACTCTCGTTCTTGCTTAGTCATAGTTCCGGTCTAGTTCTTTATTTTCTAAAATGCGCAAGAAATGGTCACTCGGCACTTCACCATTATGATATTTACGATAGAGCTCTGTCAAAGATTCTCTGTGCTTATCATAGAGGTCTTTTCGTTTTTCTAATTGTTGGTGATGGAAACGATCGATCTCTGACTTATTTTGCCTCAAGAGGACTCGTAACTCTTCTTGCTCATCTTGGTTTTTGATTTGGTTTAGTCCCCAGGCAACTTTCTTAGCGGCATAGTCCTGATAATCGTGAATTCTTGAGCGCTCCAACTCCCTGTGGCGATTGATAATGGTAGTGAGTTCCTTAGGAGAATGAATGAACTCCCTGACAGCTGTGATAGGATCAGCATCTACTACGGTGTAAGTCAGAGCTCCAAGGTAGGGCATCAAAAAGATTGTAATCGCTCCTGCTGCAATTAAAGTCGAAGCAATGTCACTGGACATAAAATTGTCCTTCACTGCTATTCCTGTAATACCAACAATCAAAGGAAGGGCTGTACTGCAATAAAAAGCAACGGAAAAACGATTGTGGAGACTGAGACGTTCTTTGGGATTTTTCTCTAACGAAAGGGAAATCACAATAGGAATGGCACGAATCATAATCAAGGCTGCGATAAAGGCTAGCAATAAGCCTGGGCGTTTACCAACAGCACTCATGTTGATACTAGATCCAGACATAACAAAGAAGAGGGGAATCAAAAAACCATGAGCCAATCCATTGAGCTTTTTCTCCAAGAGGTGAGAGTTTTCTGGCATGACAAAGCGAAGAACAAATCCTGCCGCAAAGGCTCCTAGGACAATATCCAACTTAAATAGCGATGAAAAGGCAACCAAGACAATCATCAATAAAATAGTGATACGAACGGTCATCTGAGAATTGGTATCTGCCTTTGCTTTCAAGAAATTGTAGAGACTCCCTCCACCTTGAACCGCTTTATTTCCCAAAAATCCCAGCCAAATACAAAGAATCAGCAGCAAGCCCAAGATCGTTGCTGTTTGCCAGGTAGATCGAGCTGATAATAAGATAGCCATGGCAATGACTGTCGATACCTCTCCCCAGGTCCCGTAGGCTAGGATGGTATCACCCATTTTTGTTCCAATGAGCCCTCTTTCTTCAAGGATGGGCATAAGAGTTCCCAGAGCTGATGTGGTAAAGAGTAGGGCGGTTGCAATCACCCCTTGGCTACCTGAGGCAATATTGGGCATGATGACTGCGACTGCTAGACCAATCACAAAGGTTACACCCCAAGTCCAAAACCCTTTCTTTCCTTCTTTTCCGACAATGACTTTAGGGTCAATTTCATACCCTGCCAGTAAGAATAAGAAGGCACAGCCTAACTCTGATAGCAGTTCCAAGGCTTCACTATGCGCATGAATCATATTTAAACTATGAGGTCCAAGAAGGGCTCCCGCTGCAATCAAGAGGACTGGCTCAGGAACGACCTGTCTGGGAATTAGTCTAGCTACTAAGGGGGTTACTGCTGATATAAAGGTAATAATGGTTAGTGAAATAAAAATCTCTGTCATAACAATCTCCTTTGAAAAGGTCTGGGAACATTGAACTGTCACATTTCTGCGATTATATCAATCCTTGTCCCGTCCTCGGTCAAAATCTTTGGTATTATATCATTTTCACCTATTGCCTGCTAGCCTTGGGGCTTGTTTGTCATAAGATTGTCAGTGATTTGTTATCTCTTTGATCTCATCTTTTGATTAAGGATACTAAAAACGGCTCCCCTTGGCCTTCAAGGCGAGCCGCTTGATTTTACTGGTATCATCGTCGCCTTTTATCATGGAGCTATCCATTAGGATCTGGATCAGTTTTCACAAACAGCCACTTGTTGTATCTCAACAGCCATCTGACTAAGAGATAAGCCGCATAAACGGCAACGCCTGCTGCAAACGTATAGAGAGACCACTTGACTATCTGCATTAGAAAAAGCTGGGGACTTCGTTCCAAGGTTGTTACCCAATCTCTCAAATTCCACAAACTGTAAAAGAAGCTATTATCATGAATCAAATAAACCATGAAGGTCGATTGGCCTAAGAATGATAAAACACGGCTATTGGGCAAGCATAAGCGCCTAAAAATCTCAAATAGGCAGACAGCAATGATAATAATAACTAGGCTGCTATTATTAAAATCAGGCACTCTTTGCAGAAACTCTTCCTTCTCGTCGCTGATCATATAATTTCTAATATTGGTGTTGACCTGATTAATGCCAGATATATAGATCAGGACGTAGCTTAAACCAGCGACTCCTATAAAGGTGGTTAGGCGAATCTTTTCGAAAACATCAAAACGGCGGATAAAGCCCGCTAGTGAATAGAGAAAAATGCCTGTCACCAAGATATCTAAGCCGCTAGCTAGAGACCGAAACATATGATTGGTCCAAGAGAAGGTCAAAAGAGCAAAAAGGATCAAGAGAAAGTTGGTATAGCCTTTTTGATCCAGCTTTTGTAAAAATTGATTTAAATAAAACTTGGCAAAGAGAATAACGGCAAAATAATAACCCACAAACCAGAATTCATCGTTGATCCGCATGAAGCGCTGCAGAGTCAGCGCAAAATCTGGTCGCCACTGTTGAATAAAAGGGGGCAAGCAAGTCAAAACTACCGCCACAAAGACAAGCTGGCTGATCAACTTCTTAGAAATATGGCCGATCTTAATAGCTTTTGCCTCCCTATTGGCCATGAAATAGCCTGATATAAGGATAAAAATCGCATTGCCAATACTGCCGAAAGTCATGATAATATTTAATATCAACAAGCGAGGATAAAAGACAGGATGATTGAAGGCATCAACAACCTCACGTCCCAAGCTTTCTGGATCAACCAGCTGGACTTTGACACAATGGCGCACGATATGATACATGATGATCAGAAACAGAGCGACCACTCTTAGCAGTTCAATATTAGCATCCCTGGGCTTCTTTTTTGTTGGCATCATGGCTTCCTCCCTCCATACATCGTCATTAAGAAACTCTCATCATTTTTGGCATTCCTTAACACTAACTATAACACTTGTACCATCCTAACATGAAATGGAAAGAAGGTCTAGCTTTAAGCAAACCTGTCAAGTGTCTTGTGGAAGAGCTTTTGTGATGGTGAGCGTGACTTCAATATGGAGAGGTTATTATTACATAAACATTTCTAGGATTTCTTTAGCATATATATCTGAGTGATTGATAGAATACTCTCCATGATACAGGTTGTCCTTGATTTCTAAATAACTTCTAGGAAGCATTTCATAAAGTAATTCCACCAAGAAAGTCCACCACCATGAGGCAGTATGATAATATCCTTGTTTTGTTCTCCATCTTCTACTATTTTCATGGGTTCTCTCCATTTCTGTTATTCGTGGGACTTCTACCCTTCTCAAGCTTCCCTAATTAGCAAATGCTATTCCTGCTTGCTGACTTCATCAACAAGATGTTCAGCTAATTTTTCACTATACTATTTATTATACTGCGAAAATACAAAAAGACTGTTACTACAGTGTATTTTACTGTAATGACAGTTCTTTTTTCTTTATCATTCCATTTCCTATCCATTCAAGGAGAACTTTATGTTCTTCATTTTCTAAAAAACTAATACCTAACCATCTCTTAAATTGTCTAAGCTTGAATCGTCCTTTTTAAAATAAGTAGGAAGATTATTTTCTTCAAATGGACTTATTTGATCTTTTTAACATAACGTTTTCCTACACAGTTTCCAAAACTATTTCCTAATTACTTATTAAATAATTTTGCCCAGTTTTGCTTTGCATTCATGATACGAGAAATATAGACATTGTACTCCTCAATATAATAAAAAGCTAAATAATTCTCAATAGGCATGTAGCGGTAGCTTTTGCCATCATCAGTTAATTCACCATAACCTCGGCTCGCCACACGGGGACAAGCTTCAGGGAAGATTTCTAAAGTTTCTAAGGCAGATAAAATTAAATCAATTTTACTATCGGCAGATTGTTGGCTATAAAAGTTGAGAACAATGTACTCATGAATAGCTTTCAAATCCTGCTTAGCCGCATCAGATAAGGAAACGATGTAAGGTTTACGATTAGTCAAGACCAAATTCCTTTCTGACGTCTGCAAGCACTGTGACCTTACCTTGAGCAATATCTTGATGGCCTAGCAAAATCTCTTTCTTTAAATCTTCAAAAGCAATTTGATACTGTGACTCTGGCAAGTCACTCGAAACAAATTCTTTGGCATCGACAGCGCCAGTCGCAATCTTCCTTAATGCGGCATTAAAAACATCTGTAAGACTGATTTGCTCATCTGCTAAAATGTCCTTAGTTTGTTGATAAAAAGCAGAATCTGCACGAAAATTAACAGGTTGTGTAGTAGCCATATGAAGCACCTCTTGTATATACTATATGTATTTACATTGTAGCATATAGTTAATGTATCATTCAACTAAAAACTCAATATAGCCACGCCGTATGCATGAAAAGTTCCTCTAAATATTTTTGTGACTGGCAGCCATTTTTAAATGGATAGATTCCTTGTCGTTTCACCATCAACCATTTTTACAAGTTCTATGGTAACTTCCCCAAAAGTTTCTTTCAGATTTTTTAAAAGAGTTATCACATTCCATAAATTAATCTCCCTAAAAATAAGCACGCCCTCAGAGGTTCAGTTTTACCGCATCACTTGATTCTTCGACAGCTATCTTATATTTTACTTCGCTCGTACAAGCAGTGCAACCACCTCCACATGATGCGTCTGTCGAAGTCAAAAGATTCAGTGAATCTTTTGAGCGCCTTGCCTTAAAATAGTAAGCAAGGCGGACAATCTAATTGCATTGTTCGAGTAAAGCGACACATTCGATGTGATGTGTGTTTGGGAAAAGGTCCACCGGCTGGACTTTCTTTAGTTGGTAGCCCAGCTCTTGGTAGCGTTTGATGTCACGTGCCATAGTGGCTGGGTTACATGAAATGTAGGTGATTTTGTGTGGTGACATGGCAGCACTTGCTGTGATGAAGCTTTCCGTCAGGCCTTTACGAGGGGGATCCACTAGGATAAGGCTTGGTTTGATGCCCTCTTTTATCCATTGATCCATAGCTGCTTCTGCACTAGAAGCCACATAGTGGGCATTGGTGATCCCATTTTTTCGTGCATTCGCCTTGGCATCTTCTACAGCTGCTTCCACCACTTCGACTCCATATACTGCCTTAACCTGCTTGGCAAAAGAGAGGCCAATCGTTCCGATACCAGAATAGGCATCAATAACTACATCATCGGGTCCTAGATCAGAAAAATCAATAGCTGTCTGATAAAGCTTTTCTGCCATAACTGTATTGACTTGATAGAAGGATTGAGCTGAGATGTCATAGCGATTTCCCAACATCTGATCCTCGATCGTTGTTTTACCGTAAAGGGTCCGAAACGACTTTCCAAAAATCACATTGGTATTTTGATCATTGACATTTTGGATGATAGAAACCAGGTTCGGAAAGGCTTGCGTCAGTTCGTTTATCAACTGGTCAATACGAAATAGTTTCAGACGTGTGCTAACAATCACCAGCATCATCTGCCCCGTGTAATGCCCTCGACGAACGACTAGATTGCGAATGAGACCTGTCTGATTGTCCTCATCATAAGGCTTAAGGTCATAGCGACGCAATAAATCCCTAGTGTAAGCAATCAAGCGGTCGATTTCCTTGTCTTGAATGTAAAAATCCTCTATAGGAAGCAAATCATGAGAGTTCTTTCTGAAAAAACCAGTTTCTAGTTGTCCCTTGACCCGACGTACAGGAACTTGCGCCTTATTACGGTAGGCATAAGGTTCATCCATGCCAATGGTTTCAGCCACCTCAATGTCAGTAATTCCGGCTGTCTTCGCTAGATTAGTAATGACTTGCTGGCGCTTAAATTTGAGCTGCTCAGCATAATCCAGATGTCCTAGATCAGCTATTCCTGTCCGCAGATAGGTAGCATCTAGATCCTGGTTACGAAAAGGGGAAAACTCCAAGTACTCCTCGACTTTGCCATAGCCGATTTTCTTTTTGACTTTTAAGACCCGCATCGAAATACGCTCACCCGGCAAGGCATTGTCCACAAAAAAGACAAGGCCGTCGACCTTAGCTACACCTGCTCCCTCGTGGGTCAAGTCTATAATCGTTACATCTATGATAGTATTTTTTTCTAACATACTCTCTCATTTCTCGTTTACTAGTATTGGATCTCTTCCTGGCGCCCTGATTGACTGTCGATTCAAACTCAGACTACAAAAGAATGTTGGACTCAATCAGTAAACCGTGAAAAAATCACGGTTTTGATTTACCTCGCTTTCCCATTTTTAGACTCGGAGTTCTGCCACTTTCTTATTTTTAGGTGGCAGGCTTTGACAGGCTATTCCCAGACTGCCAAAGTCCACTGGAGCATTTTGACACTTGCTTTACAAGCTCTATTTCCCGATTAAAAAGCTCTACTAGAGCTTTTTAACCCACCTCCGCATAGCTCAAAAGGTCTGGGAGATCTTTTGAAGTTGAAAATGAAATGAACAGTAAGTTCATGAGATTAGATAACCTCCAACAGTTCCCCAAACTGTTGGAGCTATCGCTTGCATGGTAGTTAAACAGTCCAGTGGACTGTTTAAGGGGGTGCCTGAAAATAAGAATGCGCCCCAAGATAAGGACCGTCAATCAGCAGTGGTTCATTGGTACTAAAGCACTTAATGAACTGTGCAGGGGTAAGATTAAAGTTGGCATAGCCAACAAGTCTTACTCCCAACCACTGCGCCTAGTCAGTGAAATTGACTAAATAAATAAGGCTGAGAACTTTTGTCTCAGTCTCATTATATCATACTTGATTACAGCCTAGCGTAGTCCCATTTCTGAGAGTTCGTTTTGATAATAATCAAAGTCAATAGACAAGCCTGAGCCTCCATACATATCTGTCGCATCAGTCCAGTCGCTATGCTCAGGCATGGTTCGCTGCTCAACCCCCCTAGACATGTCTGACATTAAGCCCACACTATTTTGAAGAAGAAAGGTATAAGGAATATTGGTCGATGTCATGCCAAAGATTTTTCCTGCCGCCTCTGATCCTGATAAGAGCTTGGAGATATTTTTAGTCTGACTAATGACTTCTGACATCACTTGTTGCTGACGCTTGGTGCGACCGTAATCGCCTTCATCATCCTTACGAAAACGTGCGTAATTGAGTAAGGTTCGCCCATCCATTTTTTGTTTACCTTCTTTGATGGTCTGTTCTGGTGTCACACCATTTTTAGCATTAAGGTCGTCTGGCACCTCAACTTCAGTCACATCTTCACCATCTATAGTGGCAAACTGGGCATCAATTTCAACACCATCTGGAAATAGGGTATCAACAGCTTTGGCAAAGGTTTCAAAATCCAGCATGGCATAATATTTTATCTTGATGTCAAAATTATCCTTTAGAACCTGCCGCATATACTCAGCACCGTGGTGGTCATCTTGCTCACCTAAATTGAAGGCAACATTGAGCTTTTGATCCTTAGCTCCCTCATAAGCACTGACCCCTGAGATATTAACCAGTGTATCCCTCATAAAACTGACAGTCTTTACCTTTTTATCGGAATTTCCCACATTGGCTACCATAATGGTATCAGTCCTGGCATCTGTATCGTTCTGAGTGACACGTTTGTCACTTCCTAGAATCAAAATATTAGTGCCGTCAGATGTATCTTCACCGTTGAATTCTTCAACTAAGGCTGCGTGATAATTAGGATCATTAGAGAGATCATGGATTCCTTTGTAAAAGCGGTAGCCCATCAAACCACCTACTAAAAGGAGAGCCATAACAGCCACCCAGAAGACTCGCTTAAGACGACGTCCCCAAGGTTTATAAGCCTTAGGTGCAGACGACTTCTTGTCCCGGCGCTTGCGCTTGTCCTTATTAGAACGTTGTCTGCTCGTCCTAGCTTTTCCTTCCGGATATAAAGGAAGCCCCTGTGGTGTTAAGTCAGCGTTTTCTTCAGAGTAATCCTCTAAACGAACCTCTGGATTTTCTTGTATCTGCTCTGCAAAACGACCCTCAGTAAGCTCTGGATTGGATCCAGCCACTTTTTGCCTTAAGTAGTCGTACTCCGCCATCTCTTTGGGTGTTAGATAGTGGAAGTTACTCATCAAATAGTTATAGCGTAATTCCTCATGATGAGTCAATCTAGGGTTTGCCATATTGTCGTTCCTTTTACTTATATCGTGAAGACCGAGTAGTCTCCCAGTATTTTATAGGTAATTTCTAGGCTAGCCAGCTCTTCTAAAGCAAAGCCGACCCGCTCTGGATCTTGGTTATCGATATCCAAAATAAAGAAATATTCTCCCAGGACTGTTCTTAGGGGGCGGCTTTCAATTTTAGTCAAATCAATGCCACGCCAGGCAAATACCGATAGGGCTTTGTATAAAGCGCCCGGCAGATTGTCTGGTAAGGTCAGGGCTAAACTTAACTTATGGGCTGATGCTTTCAGATCGATTTGAGGCTTATCGTGACCTAAGAGCCAGAATCGTGTAAAATTCTCATCTATTTCTTGGATATCTCTTCCAATGATGGTTAAACCGTACTCTTCAGCCGCTACTGTAGGAGCAATCGCTGCATAGGGCTTATCAGGATGATCAGCCACAAAGCGTGCTGCATAGGCGGTACTAGCTGTAGGCTCTATGGCCACATGTGCAAAGTGATCTTGGAGATATTGTTTGGCTTGAGCAATAGCTTGAGGATGGGAAAAAATCTTAGCAATAGCTCTGTCTGTCCGGCTTGCCATTAACTGCTGTTTAATGGGCTGAACAATCTCAGCCGTAGCCCTGATCTCTGCACGGTGAAAGAGATAATCTAGGCTCTCATGAACTGAGCCTTCAATAGAATTTTCAACAGGAACGATGGCATAATCCACTTCCTGCTTCTCATAGGCCTTGATAACTTCTGTTATCGTTTTATAAGGCTTAAGCTCAGCATCAGCAAAGATCCTCAAGGCTGCATTATGTGTAAAAGACCCACTAGGGCCCAAATAACCTACAAACATTTAATTATCTCCGCAATCGCTTCTGGTGATTTGTCTGTCACATCAATAGTATAGTTGGCTGAGGCTTGATAAAGCTTCTGACGGCTATCAAAGATAGCCTTAAAGTTGTCCTTGTCATTATGGACGAAGAGGGGCCTAATATTGGCTTTATCAGCTTGGATACGATCATATAAGGTATCAAAATCAGCCTGTAGATAAATAGTCTGTCCATTAGCCGCTAGGAGCTGGCGACTTTCTGGGCTCAAAACTACTCCGCCTCCTGTTGAGATAAGGTGGTGACTTTCTGACAAATCAGAAAGGGTCTGTCTTTCAAGTTGACGAAAGGCTGCTTCTCCGTGCTGCTCAAAAAAATCAGCAATAGTCATTCCAATCTTGTCTGCTATCACCTGATCCATATCAATAAAATCAGGATCTACCAAAGATGCTACAGAGGATTTACCTGATCCCATGAAGCCAATTAAAATCTTAGCCATTGATCAACTCTTTCAAGTGGTCAAAGAATGTTGGGTAGCTGGTATTAATCGCTTCTGCTCGATCAAGCTCAACCTCACCAGTCTTGACTAAAAGGGCAGCAATAGCTACCATCATTCCAATGCGATGATCCCCTTGGGTATTGATATGAGCTCCATGCAGGAGGGTTCTTCCATTAATAATCATACCATCAGCAGTCGGATGAATCTCTGCCCCCATACTATTTAAGGCATCGGCTACAACCTGAATACGATCCGTTTCCTTTACCTTGAGTTCTTGAGCATCACGGATAACTGTCTGCCCCTTAGCCTGAGTAGCTAAGAGCGCAATAATAGGCAGTTCATCAATCAAACGGGGGATAATCTCTCCTGATATTTCTGTACCGTGGAGCTCTGATGTTTCCACTGTAATCGTTGCTGACTTAGCGACTGGATCGATCTCACTTAGAGCCAGTTTACCTCCCATCGATTTAATGACGTCCAGAATACCCGTTCGTGTTTCATTGATCCCAACGTTTTCGAGCACAATCTTACTATCTGGTAGTACGAGACCTGCGACCAACCAGAATGCTGCACTGGAGATATCCCCAGGTACATGGATATCCTGAGCTGTGAAGGTTTGAGAACCCCGTACACGAATTTCCTTGCCTTCAATTTCTAAGTGACCCCCAAATTGAGTGATCATATCTTCCGTATGATTACGTGTTTTCTCTTTTTCAATGATGATAGATTCCCCATCAGCTTGCAAGGCTGCAAAAATAAGAGCGGATTTAACCTGAGCAGATGCAACGGGAAGCTCATAATGGATAGGCGCGAGGGATTTGGAGCCATGCATTTTAAGGGGGGGTAAATCACGATCAGTGCGACCGGCTATCTCTACGCCCATCTTTCTCAAGGGAATTGATACACGGTCCATAGGACGCTTAGATAAGGAGTCATCTCCCACCATCTCAACAGCAAAGTCTTGACCTGCAAGAAGACCTGAAAGCAACCGAATAGAGGTACCCGAATTCCCCATATCTAATGCTTGCTCTGGTGCCTTGAGACCATCAAAACCTACACCGTGAATTTTCACTAGCTTGCCATCATCTTCGATAGTGACTCCCATATCACGAAAAGCCTGTATAGTTGAGAGGACATCCTCTCCTCTCAAGATATCATGTACCGTCGTCACGCCCTTAGCTAGGCTACCGAACATGATAGAACGATGACTAATTGATTTATCCCCAGGAATACGTAGGTGACCACGCAGGTGATCAACAGCTGTTTCAAGTTTCATAAATAGGCTCCAATATGCAAATGATTATCAATATTTTACCACAAAGCCTTCAAATATTCAGAGCTGATCCGAAAATTCTTTGGGACTTTTGGATGATTTTAAGTCGAATCACTATTTTATGTCTTCTCACTAACTAAAAAGCCTGGAGGCAAAGTCCAGACTTTTAAGCATTGTTATAGATTTATCAGACAAGTACAACGGTTGCCCCCTGTCCCTTGTCTTGCTCTCTTGTGGCTATCAAGCATAGCCGTAGAGTTGACTAGCCGTCACAAAGGTGTAGCCTTGAGACTTAAGGTAGTCGAGAACTTTTGGAAGGGCTTGAACTGTTGTTGGATGAATATCATGCATCAAGATCACACTCCCCTCCTTGGTCTGTTGCTTAACCTGTTCAAGAATAGCATCTGGATCCTTGCTCTGCCAATCAAGAGTATCAACATCCCAGAGAACTTCATAAAGGTTTGATGCATTGCGGACTGTTTCATTTGTTTGACCGTAAGGTGGTCTCAGAACAGCTGGTGGTAGGCCAGTGGCATCTTGAATCGCCTTACTTGTTTGATTTATTTCAATATCTAAGGCGTCCATCGGCAAACTGCTTAGCATGGAATGGCTCCATGAGTGATTCCCAATTTCTTGGCCGTCATCCACGAGATCTTTCATGATAGACTCATTTCCCTCAATATTTTGGCCAACCACAAAGAAGGTGGCCTTTGCACGGTATTTTTTGAGAATTTCCAGCACTTGAGGCGTCGTTGTTGCATCTGGTCCGTCATCAAAAGTCAAAGCAACATAACGACCAGACATCTTTTGATGGTAGGCATTGCTACTATGTTTGTAGGTTTGATAGGCCTTCAGGTCTTCATTTTTTAAATAAATAGGGTTTAAAATAGAGTAGAGCTGGTCTATCTCTAATGGGATGGACTTGTCTTGGATCAACAGTCTTAGCTCCCCATTACGATAATCATAGTCTTGTGATTTTAGGCTTGTTTTTTGGAAGGTGGCCATCAGTTGCTTTCTATCTTTATTGCTAAGAGCGATAGATTTCAAGCTATTTTCCACTAGAGGCTTCAGGTCATCTTTGGCCTTGGGTGAGCGAGATAAAAAGTCTGCCAAGGTAACACGTGAATTATCAGAATTGACGATAATCGATTGTAAGATTTTAGTCTTCTGGCGTCTTAGCTTTTTATCCTTGGACTGATAGGTATCCATATAAATGTCTGCCTGACGGATACCGCTGAGCTGGACTTGGGAGTAAGACAATCCAATAAAGCGATAGCTGCCCTCAGAGCGCTTAGTCCCTAATTGTTTTATCTCTTTCTTTAGTGGACCATTAATCTTACCATCAGAATCAGCTGGGAAATGGTAATAGGTCGTCCCTTCTCTAATCACTCTAATCGGACCATTTTGACGGCTTTTATTGATCTCCATTTTTGTTACTGCATGTAGATCATCTTGGACGACAGCATGCTGGTAGATGAGCAAGCCTAGCAGAGCAGCTGAGACAAAAATAGCAGCATACAGAAAGTAGATATATTTTTTCACGATATTCCCCTTTAACTCAATCACCTTTATTATAGAGGAAAAACATTGATGTATCAAGAACTTGTTTAAATCATCTACTTACTGTCCCTCTCTGTATTTCCTATAGCTATTATCAAGCGGGGCCAAAATAATTTATCCGCATATCAGACAACATGTATCTTACTTTATTCTTATCTATTTTCACTAACTTAGCACAGCAGCTGTTGGCTTTTTCAATAGTTTCAGATACTAAAAAACAAGCTCACATTGAACTTGTTTTTTTAAATCTTGAATCTTATTTACCCAGTTTTGCTTTTGCCGCATCAGCCAATGCTGTAAATGCTGCAGAATCATTGACAGCCAAGTCAGCAAGCATCTTGCGGTTCACTTCGATTTCAGCTAACTTCAAGCCATGCATAAGCTGTGAATATGACAAACCGTTCATACGTGCAGCTGCATTAATACGAGTGATCCACAATTTGCGGAAATCACGCTTACGTTGACGACGGTCACGGTAAGCATAGTAGTAAGAGTTCATCACTTGTTCTTTTGCAGTACGGAACAAGATGTGTTTAGCACCATAGTAACCTTTAGCTAATTTCAGTACACGTTTACGGCGTTTACGTGAAACAACGCCACCTTTAACACGAGCCATTTAATATTTCCTCCGAATTTCTTAAGTTCCTGTATGCTAACGCTTATTTCATGCGTGTCAGCATTGATTTAATACGTTTGAAGTCTCCTGAATGCACCATAGATGCTTTACGAAGATGACGACGTTGTTTTTTAGTTTTACCGTGGAAACGGTGAGATGTGTAGGCACGGAAGCGTTTCAAACCGCCTGAACCTGTACGTTTAAAACGTTTAGCTGATGCACGATGTGTTTTTTGTTTTGGCATTTTAAATTCTCCTTATGTCGTTTTCTTGGTATCCCTTACTTTTTCTTATCAGGGATTGGCGCCAATTGCATAAACATCTGACGACCATCCATCTTAGCACGTTGCTCAATGATAGCGATATCTTGAGTCGCTTCAGCAAAGTCGGCTAAAACCTTAGCTCCGATGTCCTTGTGAGTAATCATACGACCGCGGAAGCGGATAGAAACTTTGACCTTGTTGCCTTTTTCAAGAAATTTACGGCCATTGCGAAGTTTAGTCTCAAAATCACCCTTATCAATAACCGGACTGAGACGCACTTCTTTAATAGTAACAGTGCTTTGCTTTTTGCGCTGCTCCTTTTGTTTCTTTTGATACTCAAATTTGAACTTGCCATAGTCCATAATTTTTGCAACTGGTGGAGTTGCTTGTGGTTGAATCAAGACAAGGTCAACATTAGCTTCGTCAGCTGCTGCCTGTGCTTCAGACAGAGGCTTGATGCCTAACTGCTCCCCATCGAGTCCCACAAGGCGAACTTCCCGAACGCGAATTTCATCATTTATGAATAAATCTTTTTTTGCGATGATTTTCACCTCTTCATTTTTTGAGAAAAACGAAAGCGGACTTGACAAACCAAGCCCGCACTACATAATAGTTCATCTTTTTGAACTTTGACATGTAGAGCCAGACAACGTTAGTCGCAAGGCGAGAAGCTCTCACTTCTGCTTTTCTCATTGATGATAGTCTATCATAACTATCAGTTCATGTCAATTAATTTCTTTGCTTTTTCTGTAATATATCATTCGAAAATGATAATGTCTTAGCTAGGTCGAATGTGAAAATGTCCCGTCTGGTAAACTAGAAAGATGAGGAAAATAGAACTAACTATGATAGAGTCAAAGAAATACCTAGTCATCAAAGC
>NZ_JBZFUN010000016.1:0-12242 GCF_058314555.1 Streptococcus sp. ALY_211
CTTTGATGACTAGGTATTTCTTTGACTCTATCATAGTTAGTTCTATTTTCCTCATCTTTCTAGTTTACCAGACGGGACATTTTCACATTCGACCTAGCTAAGACATTATCATTTTCGAATGATAAGAACAGGGATAAATCCACCTACCAAGCTGATTTTTTCAACTTTTTTTGTTATAATAAAAAGGAAAATATTAATGAAGATTACCTATAACTTTCGTCAGGATAAGGGACAAAGCATTTCACATAGGTTTTAAAGATAAGGAGCACAGTACACTGTTATGGTAGCAACAAGCACCCCAAAATTATTTTCATTGACATCAAATACTGCAATTGCCGAGAAAATTTCTCAGGCCACAGGTATCCCACTCAGCAAGGTATCTTCCAAGCAATTTTCCGATGGTGAAATTATGATTAACATTGAAGAGAGTGTTCGTGGTTATGATATATATGTCATTCAATCTACAAACTATCCTGTCAATGACAATCTTTGGGAACTCTTGATTATGATAGACGCTTGTAAGCGAGCTAGTGCCAATTCTGTCAATATCATCTTGCCTTATTTTGGTTACGCTCGCCAAGATAGAATTGCCCAGCATCGTGAACCTATCACAGCTAAATTAGTTGCCAACATGCTCGTCAAGGCAGGAGCTGATAGAATTTTGACTCTCGACCTTCATGCTGTTCAGGTGCAAGGCTTTTTCGATATCCCTGTAGACAACCTCTTTACTGTTCCTCTTTTTGCTGAACACTATATTAATATGGGGCTAACAGGTTCAAATGTTGTGGTGGTAAGCCCCAAAAATTCAGGCATCAAGCGGGCACGCAGTTTAGCTGAATATTTAGATGCTCCTATCGCTATTATCGACTACGATCAAGATGATATGCACCGTGAAGAGGGCTATATCATTGGTGAAGTAACCGGTAAAAAAGCTATTTTGATTGATGACATTTTAAATACCGGTAAAACCTTAGCCGAAGCTGCTAAAATTGTTGAACGTGAGGGAGCCTCAAGCATCTATGCTGTCGCCAGTCACGGTCTATTTGCAGGCGGTGCATCTGATATCTTAGAAACTGCTCCTATTAAAGAGATTCTTGTCACAGACTCAGTCGCAACGAAAGAAAATATCTGTAGCAATGTAACCTATCTCTCAGCTAGCTCACTCATTGGAGATGCTATTACACGCATCCATAATCACAAACCGCTCAGCCCACTCTTTACTTATACTGCAGATAGTGAGGACAATTAATGATGATTTATCTCGATAATGCTGCCACAACTCCCTTAACCCTTGGTGTTATCGAAACCATGACCAATGTAATGACCAATAATTTTGGAAATCCTTCAAGTATCCATAATTATGGACGTACAGCCAGTCACTTACTCCGAGACAATCGACAGACTATTGCTGAACTTCTCGAAACTCAGCCTAGAAATATTATCTTCACATCGGGCGGTACAGAAGCTAACAATACCGCTATACAAGGCTATGCTCTTGCTAATCAAAATAAGGGAAAGCATCTTATCACAACAGCTATTGAGCATCATTCTGTTCTCAACATCATGGAATACCTTGAAAGCCGTTTTGGTTTTGAGGTGACTTATCTCCAGCCAAATGACCAAAATAAAATCACTACAGACAGCCTCAAAGAAGCTTTGAGAGACGATACCATTCTCGTTAGTACCATGTTTGCTAACAATGAAACAGGTGATCTCCTTCCGATTCAAGAATTTGGAGAATTATTGGCTGACCATCAAGCTGTCTTTCATGTTGATGCCGTTCAAGTCATAGGGAAAATAGCTATTTATCCAGAAAAGCTAGGGATTGATCTCTTATCTGCTTCTGCTCATAAATTTCATGGACCTAAAGGAGTTGGATTCCTCTATGCTCACCCTCTACATATGGATTCTCTCCTACATGGTGGTGAGCAAGAAGATAAAAGACGAGCAAGCACAGAAAATATGGTAGGGATAGCTGGTATGGCTCAAGCTATGACAGAAGCCTATCAAGATATGACTAACCACTACCAACATGTCAGTAATTTAAGAGAACAACTCTTATCCAACCTAGCTAATATGGACTACTACCTCAATGGAACAGATAATATGCTACCCTATGTTGTCAATATTGGTTTTCCATCTAGCAATAATGGCCTCCTTCTAACCCAGCTGGATCTATCTGGGATAGCTGTCTCAACAGGATCAGCATGCACAGCCGGCACTGTTGATCCTAGTCATGTACTTGCTGCTTACTATGGTAATGATTCAGATAGACTTCATGAATCCATTCGAATCAGCTTCTCAGATCAAACCCTGCCACAAGATGTTGAACAACTCACTACTAAATTAAAGGAGATACTTTCTTAACAATGGCTTTTGAAAAAACTATCCACCTTGATGATTGCCTATATCGTTACACCCTTACAAGTAATGTCCGAAAGTATACGTTAATTGATACTACTTTTGAACAAAACAAGCTTGGTCACTATGAACTGAATAGACTTCTCGAAGAAATTCCTAATTCTGGTAATGGCTTTCCTTTGAAGCTCACGGTCAATAAAGACCTCACTTCCTTTAAATTAATCATTACAGACCAGTCAGGGCTACGTCAAGTCAATATTTTTAAAAATAACAAGCTGAACATTATCCAAGATAAATTTTATTTTCTAATGGACAGTCTCGTAGAACGCGATATTTTTACAAAAGAAAGAGTTGATAGCTAAAACCTATATTATTTATAGGTTTTTTATATTAGTTAATTTGTTGCAGTTTTCACAAACTTAGTTTATAATCTAGTTGAATTTTAAATGAAATTAGGAGTTGATCATATGGCCATTGACAAATCCATCCCTAAAGCGACAGCAAAACGACTTTCACTCTACTATAGAATTTTTAAGCGCTTTAACGCAGAAAATATTGAAAAAGCAAGTTCTAAACAAATTGCTGAAGCAATTGGTGTTGACTCAGCTACCGTACGTAGAGATTTCTCATATTTTGGTGAGCTCGGTCGTAGAGGTTTCGGCTATGATGTCAAAAAATTGATGAACTTCTTTGCAGATATTCTCCATGATCATTCTATTACCAATGTTGCTCTAGTAGGTTGTGGCAATATGGGAAGAGCACTTCTTCACTATCGCTTCCATGAGCGCAATAAAATGAAAATCATCATGGCGTTTGATACAGATGATAATGAGCTGGTAGGAACTAAAACTACTGATGATATTCCTATTTATGGCATCTCAAGCCTTAAGGAAAAACTGGCAAATTCAGACTGCCAAACAGCTATCCTAACAGTACCTAGCATCAAGGCTCAAGAAGTATCTGAACAGCTAGTAGAAGCTGGTATCAAGGGGATCTTGAGTTTCTCACCTGTCAATTTAGATCTACCTAAAGGTGTCTTTGTCCAGTATGTCGATTTAACCAGTGAATTACAAACTCTACTCTATTTTATGAATCAGGATTAATAGAAAAAACATTTAAAGGAGGATATCTATGGCCCCTAAACCAATTATTGGTATTACAACAAATGAAAGACCCAATCCCAATACAGGTATTATGTGGAGTTATGCACCAACAGGATTCATCCAGGGTGTACAACGTGCAGGTGGACTTCCTCTGCTTATTCCTATAGGACCCCCCCAAGAGGCTAAAGATTATGTCGAAAAGGTAGATAAAATTCTTTTAATCGGAGGTCAAAACATTGACCCAGACTTCTATCATGAAGAAAATACTGCAAGTGATGATGACTTTTTACGAAAACGGGACATCTTTGAATTTGCTATCATTGATGAGGCAATCCGGCAAGAAAAACCTATTTTTTCAGTATGTCGTGGTACTCAGCTGATGAATGTGGCACTGGGGGGAAGTCTCAACCAGGCGATTGAAAATCATTGGCAAGATGAACCTAGTGACTACCTCTACCATCGTATGTCTGTCAAAGAGGACTCAAAACTAGCGGAATTTTATGGAAAAACCACAGAAATAAATTCTTTTCATCATCAAAGTATCAAAGAATTATCACCATTTTTAGATGTGATAGCTATGGATCCTGATGATAAAACAATAGAGGCTGTTCAATCCAATAATCCAGACATCCATTTCATGGGAGTTCAGTGGCATCCTGAATTACTTTTAAATCATCGCTCTGCAGATCAACAGCTCTTTGATTATTTTGTTAACGAGCTCTAAAGAATCAAGTCACTCCTTTCTCGAAAGCTATAATAACTTTTACTACCAACGATGATGTGATCTAGGAAATCTACTCCTAAGTCGTCACAGCATCGTTTTATTTTTTCGGTAAAATCAATATCATGATGACTAGGACGTGGCTGCCCCGAAGGATGATTGTGGACAACAATCAGTGAAGTCGCCATCAACTTACAAGCATGATGAAGAATTTCACGTGGCTCAGCAATAGAGTGACGAACACTGCCAATAAAGATCGTTTGCTGCTTGAGCAAACGATTCTGGGTATCTAAATAAAGAGCAACTAAATGTTCCTGCCTTTTATCTCTCAACTCCTCAATCATTTTTTTGGCCAATTGACTGCTAGAAAGGATACGCTCACGCTTTTCAGGCACTGCATTGTTGACACGTCTTGAAAATTCTAATATCGCCTTGATTTCTATAGCTTTCACAGGTCCTATACCATCAAGCTTTTGCAACTCTTTTAAAGAGAGTTGACGAAAATCAGCCAAGCTATCCATCTGACTAATAATATGATTAGCTAAAGATAAGACTGGCTCTTTTTTTGTCCCAGTACGTAATATAATCGCTAATAGTTCCTGATGACTGAGTTCTTCTGCCCCTTGAGCCATTAAACGCTCTCTGGGCTTTAAGGCATCATTTGAAATTCCAATAGTATACATAATAATATCCTCCATCTATATATTCGTAAAATAAAATCAAAAAAATGGTTAGAAATAAAAATTTCTAACCATTTCTACTATTTATTTCTTAAATTATTTTGCCTTACGTAACACTCCAAAGAGTATACCAGATACAATAGCACCAATAGCGACATAGACAAGATAGAGCCACCAGTTAGTCGTTAGAGCAACAACGAATACACCACCGTGTGGAGCCATCAACTTAATGCCTGATAGACCAACTAAGGCACCTGTAAGAGCTGAACCAGCCATAAAGCTAGGAATAGCACGAACTGGGTCAGCAGCACCAAATGGAATAGCGCCTTCTGTGATAAATGATAAGCCCATAACAATATTAGTCAAACCTGAATCACGTTCTTCTTGTGTAAACTTAGCAGGGAATAAGCGAGTAGCCACAAAGACAGCCAATGGCGGTACCATACCACCAGCCATTACTGCTGCCATAGCCACAGAACCACCGCTTGCTACTGTTTCAGCCAGTGTACCTGTACCAAAGATATAAGCAGCCTTATTGAACGGTCCACCCATATCGATGGCCATCATACCACCAACAACCAAACCAAGTAAGATAGCTGACGCACCAGACAATCCTTGGAGGAAGTCGTTCAAGGCTGTATTGATAGCGCCCATTGGGATATTCACCAAGAGCATCAAGAAACCAGTAATAGCAACACCAAGTAATGGTAATAAAAGAATAGATTTAATACCATCAAGTGAACGTGGAACTTTTATATACTTCCTTAGAAGAAGAACAACACCACCAGCTAGAAAACCACCAACCAAGGCTCCAAGAAATCCTGAAGGTACTTGTCCAGAAACGATTTTATTAACTGCTTCTGTAAGTTTGTTTTCCGAAGTAATTGAAGCAAATTTATCATAATGGACAATGTGGCTGTAATCCAATCCTATTTTAGCCATACTACCAGCTACAAAACCGGCAATCAAGCCAGGTTTCTCAGCAATGGAGTAAGCGATATAACCAGCAAGGATAGGTAGCATAAAATCAAAAGCTGCATTACCAATTTGATTGAAAAGCGCTGCAATCAAATGATAATTACCCAAGTGGCTAAGTTGAGATTTTGGTACACCCATTCCTTGGTCAATAAGGAATGAAAGGGCAATCATGATACCACCACCGATAACGAATGGCAGCATTTGTGAAACACCACTCATGAGGTGTTTATAGAAAGCACTGCCCAGACCTTTTGATTCCTCAGCAGAGCTTGACGCAGCTGCATCCGTTGCATGGAAAGTTTCACCCTTACCATCTAAGATATTTTGAATGAGCACTTCTGGCTCACGAATACCAGCAGCAACCGGTTTAGAAATCAACTGTTTACCATCAAAACGAGAAGTCTCAACAGCTTTATCCGCAGCAATGATAACACCCTGTGCTTTTGCAATCTCATCTGCTGTCAATGCATTACCAACACCAGAAGCACCATTTGTTTCAACACGAACGGTGACGCCCATTTCCTCACCTTGTTTGATGAGAGCTTCTTCAGCCATGTAAGTGTGGGCAATTCCTGTTGTACATGCCGTAACAGCAACGATAAGCGGTTTATCTGAATTGACTGCTTCTTGCTGTGCTGCAGCTTTTTGCGCTGCTTGCGCTTCATTTTTTTCTTCCTCTGCATCAAAAGTTGCAATCACTTGATCAGGACTGGTCACCTTGCGCAAACTATCTGCGAATCCAGGCTTCATCAAATACTTGGACAACTCAGCAAGAGCTGCTAAATGCGTATCATTAGCACCATCTGGTGCTGCAATCATAAAGAATAAATCTGTTGGTTGACCATCCAATGCTTCATAATCAACACCTTTACTAGACTTAGCAAAAAGCACCGTTGCTTCCGTCACAGCTTTATTCTTACTGTGAGGCATGGCAATACCATCCCCAAGGCCTGTTGATGTTTGGGCTTCACGATCCATGATACCTTTTTTAAAAACATCAAAATCTGTCACAACACCCTTATCTACCAAGCTAGCAATCATCTCATCGATAGCTGCTTCCTTGGTAGTCGCTTGCAAATCAAGAAGCATGACCTCTTTGTTTAGGACATCTTGAATTTTCATAGTTTTTCTACCTCTACTTTTTGATATGTATCCTTAATAAACTCAATACTTGCTAAATCATCCGAAAAGGCAGTTGCTGTACCGCAGGCAACCCCCCATTTGAGTGCTTCCACTGGATCTGCTGACTTAATAAATTCACCAGTAAAACCAGCAACCATCGAATCACCAGCCCCAACAGAATTTTTCACCTGCCCTTTGATAGGCTTAGCAAAGTAGGCAGCATCCGGTGTAACTAAGAGTGCACCGTCTCCAGCCATAGAGATGATGACATTTTGGGCACCCTTGGCAAGTATCTCACGCGCATACTTTTCAACATCCGCCAAACCATCTAACTTGACATTAAAAATTGCCTCAAGTTCATGATTATTAGGCTTGACCAAAAGTGGTTGGAAATTAAGAGAATCTAAGAGAGTCTGTCCCTCAAAATCACACACTACTTGAGCCCCTGTCTCACGAACTAGCGGAATCAGACGATTATAGATCTGATTGCCTAAGTTACTGGGCGCTGATCCAGCAAAAACAACAGTATCCTCAGACCCCAGTTGATCAAACACAGCTTCTAATTCTCTTAATTGTGCATCTGTAATCTGAGGCCCCTGACCATTGATCTCAGTTTCATCATCTGCTTTAATCTTCACATTGATGCGTGTATCCTGATCAACAGTCACAAAGCGTGTTTGAATATCTTCAGCTACTAAGCCTTCCTCAACAAATTTACCCGTAAAACCACCGATAAATCCAGTCGCCGTATTATCAATGCCGCATCGTTTAAGAATACGGCTAACATTGATACCTTTTCCTCCCGCAAACTTATCATCACTGTCCATGCGGTTAACACTTCCAATATTAACTTTTTCTAGACGAACGATATAGTCAATCGAAGGATTAAGGGTTACTGTATAAATCATACTTCTACCACCTCCGTTTTCTCTTTCAACGTATATACAAGTGACTGGGGCGAACGATCCACTATCAAAGTCACCTCGTTCACTTTAGCAAACTTGGCAAAAGAAATTTGATCCAACTTTGTGCTATCAGTGAGAACATAGGTAGCTTTACTACTAGTTATAATGGCTTGCTTGATACTAGCTTCAAAAATATCCGGAGTTGTCAGATAGTCTTCATCAATGCCGTTTGTCCCAAGAAAAGCCTTATCAAAATTAAGCTGGCTAATCTGATTAACAGCAATGGGACCGATATTTGCATCAGTTGTTTCTTTGACATTGCCACCAATAATGATAGTCGGAATACTCTTACTCGCCAAACTAATAGCATGCTGGGGAGAATTTGTAACAACCGTAATATCTTGACGGTTGATCTCATTGACCAACAATCCATTAGTTGTACCAGCTTCTATAAAGATAACCTCACCAGTTTCAATAAGACTAGCAGCTTCTTTAGCGATACGCTTCTTTTCGTGAACGTTTTTGATCGCTTTTTGCTGATTGGTCAGTTCTTCTTGTAAACTATGTAATTTTTCAGCCCCTCCGTGCACACGGCGCAACTGATGTTCAGCTTCAAGCTCATCTAAGTCCCTTCGAACAGTAGATTCTGAGGTATCAAGTATCTCTACTAAACTCTCAAGTGTCACAAAATCTTCGGATTGAATCTTTGAAACAATAATCTTTTTGCGCTCAGATTTTAGAATATCGACACCCCCTTGCAATCGTTTACATTCTCTATTATAGGCTATTTTAATCACATGTCAACCGTTTTCATTCATATTCCACCAAAAAACGTCAGATTTTTTAAATCTGACGTTCCTATCACTCCTTGATCAATGAGGTAGAATGCACGGACCGGTTATTTCTATCAGGATAAATATAATTAATCGCATGATTGATCGCTGTCGGAGCTTCACCAAAGCCAGTAGCGATCAATTCAACTTTACCAGCATAGTCAGCCGCATCACCAATAGCATAGACACCGTCTTGACTGGTCTCAAATACAGGAGAAACAGAGATGCTGGAGCGTTTATAATCGATCCCCCAATTTTTTAAATTTTTATTATTAGTCGAAAATCCAAAGCTAACAATCAGAGTATCCAGACTAAGATCAATAACCTCGTCTGACTTGACCTTTTGGACAGTCATGCCGACAACTCTACCGTCATCTCCCCTAAGCTCAACTGGCACAAAAGGTGTCAGCACCTTAACCGAAGATCCCTTAAGCTGCTCAACGCTATGCTCATGGGCACGAAAGGCATCACGCCGATGTACCAAGGTGACACTCCTAGCAATAGTCTCTAAATGTAGAGCCCAGTCAACTGCCGAATCACCACCACCACAAATCACAACATTTTGATCAGCGAACTGCTCTAAATTGCAGACATTGTAGAACAGATTGTGATCTGCATAGTCTTTCTCCCCCTCTAGCCCTAGCTGGCGTGGATTAAAAGCCCCATTTCCACAGGCAATAACAATAGCACGGCTATAATGCTTAGCTTTATTAGTTGTGATATGGAAAATACCATCAACCTTTTCAAAAGTTTCTACTTCTTCCTTAAGATAAATAGTCGTCCTATCTTTAAAGCGATCTAACTGCTGAATTAACTGCTCCGTTAATTGAGCACCTGTTACAGCTGGAATAGCTGGAATATCATAAATGACTTTTTCAGGGTAGAGAATAGCTGGCTGACCACCGAGTTCAGAAAGTGACTCAATGATAGCCACACTCATGCCACGTAAACCAGCATAGAAAGCGGCAAATAGTCCAACTGGTCCGCCACCAATAATAGTAATATCTCTTATGTCGTGTTCAGACATTGTTTCCTCCCTTAATCAATTTCATCCTTAATAGATTGAAAAATCCTTTTTTCCTCTGGCGACATCTCATAAGTTTCTAAAAGGTCTGGGCGACGTTCTAACGTTTTTCTCAAACTCTGCTCTATACGCCACTGACGAATATTATCGTGATGACCACTCATTAAAACATCTGGAACCTTCATGCCTCGAAAATCATAGGGCCTCGTATACTGAGGAAATTCTAGCAAACCAGATGAAAAACTATCATCTTGATGACTGGCCTGCTTACCTAAGACATCTGGTATTAAACGAACAGTAGCATCTACAATACTCATAGCAGCTAGCTCACCACCAGTCAATACGAAATCACCTAGGGAAATTTCATCTGTTACTAGTGTCTTAATCCGCTCATCATAACCTTCATAATGACCACAAATAAAAATGAGCTCGTCTTCTTGGGCTAGCTCTTCAGCATAAGTCTGATCAAATCGACGCCCAGCAGGATCTAGAAGAATCACCCGAGGATTAACAGCTTCAATCTGATCCATTGTATCAAAAATTGGCTGCGCCCTCAGTAGCATCCCTTGCCCACCACCATAGGGTTCATCATCGACATGACGGGACTTTTCAGCATAGTTACGAAAATTATGATAATGGACTTCCAATAATCCTTTTTCCTGAGCCTTTCCTACGATAGAATGCTCCAATGGCGCAAACATATCTGGAAAAAGCGTCAAAATATCAATCTTCATCGTCATCTAATCCTTCTAAGATATTGACATCTACACGCTTACCATCTACATCGATATCAAGAATCACAGAGGGAATATAAGGCAATAAGAGATCACGTTTCCCTTGACGCCGCACAACCCAAACATCATTAGCACCGGGCTGGAGAATTTCTTTAATCACACCAATGTATCGATCGTCTTCATAAACCTCTAGACCTATAATTTCATGATAATAAAACTCACCTTCCTCTAAATCTGTCAAATGATCCTCTGACACTTTAAGCATATAGCCCTTGTATTTTTCAATCGCATTGATATGATACATCCCTTTGAACTTAATAATATCAAAATTTTTATACTGACGATGACTAGCTATTTCAACATCTTGCACAAAACGATCCTTAGGATCAAACAATGATAAAATCACACCTTTTTTAAATCGTTCATCTGCAAAATCAGTAACTGATAAGACACGCATTTCGCCCTGAAGACCCTGTGTATTAACAATCTTACCTACGTTATAATATTCCATAGATTTTTCCTTTAGTTTATAAATTCATTCTCCACTATTTTACCACTATGAAGATCTCCTGCCTAGTCGAAAATTCTTCATATCATAGCTATTGACATCAATAAAATCAGATAAAAGATAATAATAAAAAGCCCCCAGTGGGCTTTTGACCAATAATATGCACCCTAGAGGAGTCGAACCTCTAACCGCCTGATTCGTAGTCAGGTACTCTATCCAGTTGAGCTAAGGGTGCTGGTAATTATCTACTTATACCGGCGGCCGGGGTCGAACCGGCACGTCCGTGAGGACACTGGATTTTGAGTCCAGCGCGTCTGCCAATTCCGCCACGCCGGCACGGTATAAAACAAAAACTGGGGTAGCTGGATTCGAACCAACGCATGAGGGAGTCAAAGTCCCTTGCCTTACCGCTTGGCTATACCCCAATGCAGAAATTATTATACGGTAATTACCAATTCCTGTCAATGCCATTTTTTATTTTTACAAATAAAAAGTAACAGTATAAACCGCTACTTCTCATCAATTATAATTCTAACTTTCTTAGTTTCAACTGGAACCGAGTAAACAATCGATCTTATCGCCATAATCGTCCGCCCCTTTTTGCCAATTACACGGCCGATATCCTCTGAAGCTAAATCGAGATGATACTCCATAAAACCAGAACCTTCTGAGACCTTGACTGTGAACTCATCAGGTTTAGTAATCAAGGGTTTAACAATTGCGATAATAAGATTTTCAATGGTATCCATAAGCTAAGTGATTATTTTGAGTATTTAGAATCGTGGAATTTTTTCATAATTCCTTCACGTGAAAGAATATTACGAACAGTATCTGAAGGTTGGGCACCTTTTGACAACCAGTCAAGAACACGCTCCTCCTTAAGAGTAACTTGATTTTCAGCCACCAAAGGATTATAAGTTCCAACTGTTTCGATAAAACGACCATCACGTGGTGCACGTGAATCTGCTACATTGATACGATAAAACGGTTTTTTCTTAGACCCCATACGAGTCAAACGGATTTTTACTGCCATTTTTAATTCTCTTTTCTGTAGATTATTGATCGAGAACTTAACTAAGCCCTCTACTTTGACTAGTATACCATAAAATAAAATGGTGTCAAGTTTTTTTCTTGACACCATTTTATTTTTATCATTCGAAAATGATAATGTCTTAGCTAGGTCGAATGTGAAAATGTCCCGTCTGGTAAACTAGAAAGATGAGGAAAATAGAACTAACTATGATAGAGTCAAAGAAATACCTAGTCATCAAAG
>NZ_JBZFUN010000017.1:0-8939 GCF_058314555.1 Streptococcus sp. ALY_211
CTACAACCCGCACGCTTGGTTTCTTGTCTATTCAGTTCTCAAAGGTCTTTGCTTATGCTTAAAGCAACTCTTATAGTCTACTACCTCAATAGGCTTTTGTCAAGCCTTTTGGAAAGTTTTTTTCCTACAGGCATTCCGTCGCTTCTCAAGCTACATTAGTGTAGCACCTCTCAATGGGGTTTGTCAAGGATTTTTTGCTATTTTTAAAGCTCCATCCTATTTAGAATGAAGCCTGAATCTAATCTATTTATTTAATAACAATATTAACCAATTTATTTGGTACTGCTACAACTTTAACGATATTTTTACCTTCTATTTCAGCCTTGATTTTATCGTTATTTAGAGCAATTTTTTGGAGATCTTCTTTTGAAAGATCCATAGCAACCATGAGTTTAGCACGGACTTTACCCTGGATTTGAACCACAATTTCAACTTCATCCTCGGTAAGCATACTTTCATCCCATTTTGGCCAAGCTACGTAAGAAATTGAGTCTTCTGTATCGGTAAGATGTTGCCACAATTCTTCACCTAAATGAGGAGCAAATGGTGCCAATAATTGTACAAAGCCCTTAGCATAATCTACAAAAAGTTCTTCCTCTTTATTCGCAGAATTGACAAAAACCATAAGTTGAGCTAATGCCGTGTTAAATTTCATAGCATCAATTTGCTCTGTGACAGTTTTAACAACTTCGTTGTAGACTTTATCTAGTGCACCATTGTTTTCCGAAGTAATCTCCTTGCTCATTATTAGACGATAAACACGGTCTAAGAATTTACGACTTCCTTCAAGACCTTCTTCCGACCAAGCAATTGAGGCATCTAAAGGTCCCATGAACATTTCATAAACACGCAAAGTATCTGCACCATACTGTTCAACAACATCGTCTGGATTAACGACGTTTTTGAGGGATTTAGACATTTTTGCAGGCGCCTGCTCTAGCTCTTCACCAGTTTCAATATTAAAGAAAGCACCATCACGTTTTTCAACCTTATCTGTTGCAATTAAAGCGCCTCTCCCATCACGATAGCTTGCGCCTAGTATCATTCCTTGGTTGAAGAGTTTTTGGAATGGCTCCTTGGTTGGAACTACGCCTAGATCATAGAGGAATTTATGCCAGAAGCGAGCATACAGCAAGTGAAGAACCGCATGCTCTGCTCCGCCGATATAAATATCGACTGGTAACCAGGCCTTAAGGAGATCTTCATCAGCAAGCTTTTCGTCATTATGTGGATCGATATAGCGTAAGTAATACCAACTTGATCCTGCCCATTGTGGCATGGTGTTAGTTTCACGACGTCCTTTCACGCCATCTTCACGAGTAACTTCCAGCCAGTCGGTCAAGTTAGCTAATGGAGATTCTCCAGTCCCCGAAGGTTTGATATCAGATACTTTTGGAAGTACTAGTGGCAATTCATTTTCTGGAACCGCTGTAGAGGTACCATCATCCCAATGAATAATTGGAATTGGCTCACCCCAATAACGCTGGCGACTGAAAAGCCAATCACGTAAACGATAGTTAATTTGTTTTTTTCCAAAGCCTTTTTCTTCTAGAAATTCAATAATTTTTTCAATGGCTTCTTCCTTATCCAATCCATCAAGAAATTCTGAGTTGATGTGCGGGCCATCTTCTGTCCACGCCTCTTTTTCAACATCTCCACCTTCAAGTACCGGAACAATATCCAAGTCGAAAGTTTTAGCAAATTCCCAGTCACGGGTATCGTGTGCTGGAACTGCCATGATAGCTCCTGTCCCATAGCTTGCTAGGACATAGTCAGAAATCCAAATTGGAATTTTGCGCCCATTAACCGGATTAATTGCATATGCACCTGTCCAAACACCTGTTTTGTCCTTATTGAGGTCTGTACGAGCCAAATCAGATTTCAAACTAGCTTGGTGCTTATACTCCTCAACAGCTTGTCTCTGCTCAGAAGATGTAATAACATCTACTAATTCATGCTCAGGTGCCATCACTGCATAAGTGGCACCAAAAAGTGTATCCGGACGTGTAGTAAACACAGTAAAAGATTTATCCGTGCCATCAACCTTAAAATCAATATGAGCTCCTACAGATTTTCCAATCCAGTTACGTTGCATATCCTTGATAGACTCTGGCCAATCCAAATCATCCAAATCACTTAACAAGCGTTCTGCGTAAGCTGTTATTTTAAGCATCCATTGACGCATAGGCTTACGAACAACAGGATAACCACCACGTTCAGATGTCCCATCAGGGAGAACCTCCTCATTGGCAATTGCTGTACCAAGTTCTTCTACCCAGTTTACTGGAACCTCTGCTTCATAGGCCAACCCTTTCTCATAGAGCTTTGTAAAAATCCATTGAGTCCATTTGTAGTAATTTGGATCAGTGGTATTAACTTCACGCTCCCAATCGTAAGAAAATCCTAAAGCATTAATTTGACGTTTAAAATTTGCAATGTTTTGCTTTGTAAAATCTGCTGGATTATTACCTGTATCCATAGCATACTGTTCTGCTGGCAAACCAAAAGCATCCCAGCCCATAGGATGTAAAACATTATAACCCTGAGCACGTTTGTAACGACTCAGTATATCTGTTGCCGTATAGCCTTCTGGATGTCCGACATGAAGACCTGCACCAGATGGATACGGAAACATATCTAGTGCATAAAAATTAGGCTTCGCTGCATCTGCAGTTGTCTTAAAAGTGCGATGTTCCGCCCAAAATTTTTGCCATTTAGATTCAATTTCTTTATGGTTATAGAAAGACATAGAGTAGTTCTCCCTTATATATAGTCCTCGTGATTATATCATTTTTAACAGTTTTTTTAAATGCTAGGACAAGGTATTGTCCCAAAAACAAAAAAAGACCCTACGGCCCTTTTTGATAATCATACTAATTATAAATCTTGAAAGCATCATCGTCGTTTTGATTGACAAATGGCATTGCTTTCCGAAGTTCAGCACCAACTTTTTCAATTTCAAGATTAGCAGCTTCTTCACGAAATGCTTTCAATCTTGGGAATCCAGCATCATGGTCTTCAACGAATTCACGCGCAAACTTACCTGATTGGATATCAGCAAGAGCTGCTTTCATATTTTCTTTTACTTCCGGACCAATAACACGAGGTCCAGTTACAAAATCACCAAATTCAGCCGTATTTGAGCATGATTGACGCATTTTCTTAAAACCACCTTCATAGATGAGGTCCACAATTAATTTCATTTCATGAAGAACTTCAAAATAAGCCAATTCTGGTGCATATCCCGCTTCTGTCAACACTTCAAAACCTGCTTCGATAAGATGAGTCAAACCACCCATAAGAACAGCTTGTTCACCAAACAAATCTTCTTCCGTTTCTTCTTTGAAGGTTGTAGTCAAAAGTCCAACACGAGCTGATCCAATGCCTTTAGCCCACGACATAGCAATATCTTTAGCATGACCCGTTGGGTTTTGATAGACTGCATAAAGCGCAGGGACGCCAAAACCTTCAGTATAAGTACGACGTACAAGATGACCAGGTCCCTTAGGTGCAACCATAAATACATCTACATCTTCTGGAGCTTTGATATATTCAAAATGAATATTAAACCCATGTGCAAATCCAAGAGCTTTACCAGCTGTCAAATTTGGTGCAATTTCATCTTTATAGATATCTTTTTGAATTTCATCTGGAGCCAAAATCATGATAACATCTGCTAACTTTGTAGCTTCTGCAACTTCATAAGTTCCAAAACCATCCTCTTTTGCCTTATCAAAGGATTTACCAGAACGAACACCAATAATAACATCATAGCCTGAATCACGTAGATTTTGCGCATGTGCATGCCCCTGAGAACCATAACCAACTACTGCAATCTTTTTGCCTTGAAGCGCATCAACTGTCACATCATTTTCATATTCCATAGTTACTGCCATAATTATATACTCCTATCTATATCATACTGCCCATCGGGCAAAAGTTAACGTAAATCTAACAATTTTAAGATAAATCTCTAGAAAATCCTGTCGTACCAGTACGGGCTACATTTTGAATACCATACGGCTTAACAACTCTGAGTAAAGCCTCCACCTTATCCATATCCCCTGTCACCTGGATAGTGATGGACTTAGGTGCTACATCCACAACACTAGCCCTGAAAGGTTGAATCACGGCTAAAATTTCGGCACGTTTATTAGTCGGCGCCGCCAACTTAATAAGGACAACTTCACGCTCTATATGAGGCATATCCGTAATGTCACGAACTCTTACAACATCAATCAACCGGTTTAGTTGCTTAATAATTTGCTCAACATCATCTAAGCTATCCACATCAATAATAATCGTTATCCTAGAAATGTTGCGTTCATCAGTTTTACCTACCGAAATAGACTCGATATTAACCTGCCGTCTAGATAAAACACCTGTGAATCGATTCAACACACCAGTTGAGTTTTGAAGTTTTGCTGTTAGCATTCTACGCATTGAACTTCACCCCCAACATCTCAGCATTTGACTTACCTGTAGGTACCATCGGATATACATGCTCACGGTTTGAAATGTTGATCTCAATCAACATAGGTTTGTTTTCTTTAATGACTTTCAAATCCTCTTCCAAAGTTATTGGATCTGAAAAACTATAATGCTTAATACCATAAGCTTCAGCCATCATCTGGAAATTAGGTTCAGCATCAAAGGTAGATTCACTCCTATGTTCATCATAAAATGATTCTTGCCATTGCCTAACCATTCCCAAAGAATGATTATTGATTAACACAACTTTAATCGGTACTCGATAGCCATTTAAAATAGCCAACTCTTGATTAGTCATCTGAAAACCACCATCACCAACAAAAAGAACGACCTCTTTGTCAGGATTTGCAAGTTTGGCCCCAATAGCAGCAGGAATTCCAAAGCCCATGGTCCCAAGCCCACCAGAAGTTATCAGCTGTCTCTCATGTTTATAAGGATAAAACTGTGCTGTCCACATCTGATGTTGACCAACATCTGTCACAACAATAGCCTCTCCATGTGTCAACTCACCTATAATTTCTATCGCATGCTGAGGCTTGATAATATTATCGTCAAAATCATAAGAGAAAGGCGCTTTAGCCTTTTTTTCTAAAACTTCCTGAGTCCAAGCCTCATGACGTGTCTTCACAGTATCAGATTCCAATAATAATTCTAAAGCCTGCTTAGCATCACCTACTATTGGGATATCTGTTGCTACCACCTTACCAATCTCAGCAGGATCAATATCAATGTGAGCAACTTTTGCGCCCTTGGCAAATGTCTTAGGATTACCTGTCAGACGGTCAGCAAATCGTGATCCGAAGTTAATAATAAAATCCGCTTCATGCATCGCCATATTAGAAGCATACGAGCCATGCATACCTCCCATACCTAGGGATAAACGATGATCAACCGGCATAACTCCTAGACTAAGCAATGTAGAAACAACAGGAATATCATAACGTTCTGCAAACAATTGAAGTTCCTCAGATGCCCCAGCATAATTAACACCCCCACCCGCAATAATGACAGGCTTTTTAGAACGTTTCAGCTCAGACAATATTTTCTCAACTTGTAGTGGATTGGGCTCAACTGTTGGCTGATAACCAGGGACATTTACTGCAGGATCATCAATCGCTGTAACCACTTTTTCAGAAATATCCTTCGGCAAATCAATAACAACCGGACCGGGACGGCCTGTTGTAGCAACATGGACAGCCTCAGTAATGATTCTGGGAATATCCGCTGTACTTCTAACTTGATAGTTATATTTAGTAATTGGCATTGTAACACCAATAATATCCGCTTCTTGAAAAGCATCTTTACCAATACCAGGGGTAGCCACTTGACCGGTGAACACTAACATAGGAACACTGTCACTCATACCATCTGCAATCCCAGTAATAGCATTAGTTGCACCAGGTCCACTGGTCACAATGGCAACACCGAGCTTACCTGTCGACTTGGCAAAACCTTCAGCCTCATGCAAAGCACCTTGCTCATGCCGTGCCAAAATATGATTAATACCATCATGCTGATATATCGCATCATACAAGGGAAGAACAGCTCCACCAGGATAACCAAATACTGTATCTATACCTAATTCAACCAGAGTATCCAAGACTAATTCAGATCCATTTCTTGGCTTGTCTAATTTGATTTGGCCCATATACCCTCCTTTACTATATTTGCTAGAAAATTCTAACAATTCAAAAATCTTGATAATATCATATCATTTTCAAAAAATATTTCAAGGTTTATTCTGAAAATTATGATAATTTTTTAAAGAAAGATCGAATCTTGAAAATTGACACTAAACTTCTGCTGCCTAACAAAAAAATCTGAGATTTCTCCCAGATTTTCACCCATTCCACTTTACTCTGCACTCATAATATAAGGGTATACAGGCTGGTCACCTTGGTAGATTTCAACCTCAATATCCTCATATTGACTTTCAACCCAGGCAGAAACTTCCTCAGCTAGAGCCTTATCCCCTTCTTCACCAATATAAAGGGTAATGATTTCACTATCTTCATCAACCATCTTTTCAATCGTTTCAAGAAAAGCTGACTTCATGTCCGCTTCAGATACAAGAATTTTTCCATCAACCATTCCTAAGATATCATCTTGGTGTATCTCAAGTCCATCAATGGTGGTATCACGAACTGCCAAGGTAAGACTAGCACTAGTCACATCTGACAAGCGTGACGACATAGCAGCAACATTATTTTCTAAACTAGCTCCTGGATTATAAGATAATAAGCTAGCTAACCCCTGTGGTATTGTACGCGTTTCGATAACCGCAGCAGGAACATCTACGACATCTACCGCTGACTGAGCAGCCATAAATATATTTTTATTATTCGGCAAGATGATGACATTCTCAGCATTTATAGCCTCTATCGCTTCAACAATATCTTGAGTTGACGGATTCATAGTTTGACCACCAGAAATAATATAATCAGCACCTTGTGATTTAAAAATCTCTGCCAAACCGTCGCCAGCTACCACAGCAATAATGCCAAATAATTTTTTCTCAGCTGATTGCTGAGACAAATCACTATTAGCTACTTCTTTTTCAAGTTGAGCTTCGTGTTGTCCTCGCATATTGTCTACTTTGACCTTGACAAGGGCACCGTACTTAAGACCTTCTTGAATAACTAAGCCTGGATCCTCTGTGTGCACATGGACCTTAACAATTTCATCATCATTAACTACCAATAATGAATCTCCAAGATCACCAAGATAATTTCTAAAGGCCTCGTAGTCAAATTCTTTAACATAGGTAGGACCCTTACGAAGACCAATCATAATCTCTGTACAATAACCAAAGGTAATATCCTCAGTAGCTACATGACCTGCAACAGATTTATGATGCTCTGCATTAATCATCTCGCTCATGTTAGCCGGAGTAGCTGTAAACTCCTCTGATGCAATATATTCACCTGTCAGAGCAGCTAAAAAGCCTTCGTAAATATAAACTAAACCTTGGCCTCCTGAATCCACAACACCAACCTCTTTGAGAACAGGAAGCATATCTGGTGTTTTAGCAAGAGCTGCCTTTGCTCCATCGAGAGCTGCCCTCATAACTTCAATAGCATCATTTGTAGACTCAGCTTTTTTTATGGCTGCCACAGCGGCACCACGAGAAACTGTGAGAATAGTCCCTTCAACAGGTTTCATAACAGCTTTATAAGCTACTTCCACACCAGCCTGAAGAGCATCTGCCAAGGCTTTACCGTCCAGCTCACCCAAATCTTTAATCGATTGGCCAAAGCCACGAAACAACTGTGATGTTATGACACCAGAATTTCCACGAGCACCCATCAAAAGCCCTTTTGAAAGAATCTGGCCAACTTCTCCCACAGTCGAGGCTGGTCTGTCAGCCACAGCTTTGGCACCATTTTCGATAGTCATACCCATATTTGTCCCCGTATCACCATCCGGAACGGGAAAAACATTCAAAGAATTAACATATTCTGCTTGATTTCCAAGTCGAGTAGCCGCAGCTTGTACCATTTCCTGGAATAAGCTTGTCGTGATATTTGCCACTAATCTTCTCCTACAACTTTGATATTTTGAATATAAACATTGACAACATCTGCGTGAATACCAAGCTGATTCTCAAGATTGAACTTCACTCGCTCTTGAATATTTTTTGAGACTTCACTGATCTTCACACCATAACTCATAACAGTATAAACATCGACTGTAATACCTGCTTCCAGGGCCTTCACAACTACCCCTTTAGAGTAATTTTCCTTACGAAGGAGGGCCTGAAAGTTATCTTTGATGGCACTTTTACTTGCCATTCCAACAACCCCAAAAATCTCTGTTGCTGAACCACCAACGACTGTTGCAATAACGTCATCTGATAATTCTATTTGACCATCTTTAGTATTAATTTTTACAGCCATACTGCCACCTCTCAACATTTTATCAATTCATTCTATCATATTCTAAAGTTAAAGTACAAAGATTACCGCCTGCATCACAGCAACTTAAAAGGAGTCTCATATGAGACTCCTTTTAATGATAAGCATTAAACACGTTCAACTTTACCTGATTTTAGGGCACGAGCTGAAACCCAAACTTTTTTAGGTTTACCATCGATCATGACAGTCACTTTTTGAAGATTAGGTTTAACAGTACGTTTTGTTTTGTTCATGGCGTGGGAACGGTTGTTCGCCGAACGCGTTTTACGACCTGTAAAATAACATACTTTAGCCATTTTTACAATGCTCCTCCTATTTTATTTACTTACGGATGTGCTAGCACCACATACTAAACTAGTCTATCAGATTTTATCAGACTTAGCAAGTTATTTAAAAAATAATTCACTTATCTATCATTCGAAAATGATAATGTCTTAGCTAGGTCGAATGTGAAAATGTCCCGTCTGGTAAACTAGAAAGATGAGGAAAATAGAACTAACTATGATAGAGTCAAAGAAATACCTAGTCATCAAA